>VGWA01000005.1 GCA_016873795.1 Ignavibacteria bacterium | reverse complement strand
TATTGCTCATATTTCCGGAAAAATGAGACTGAATTTTATAAGAATTTTACAGGGAGATAAAGTAACCGTAGAACTGTCTCCTTACGACCTGTCAAAAGGAAGAATCGTATACAGGTATAAATAAAGTATAAAGTAAAAAGAAGACTAGTAAATTTTTTAATTAATTATATATAAAATGAAAGTACGAAGTTCGGTAAAAAAAATTTGTGATAAGTGTAAGATAATTAAGCGAAAGGGAGTGGTAAGGGTTATATGTACAAATCCCAAACATAAACAAAGACAGGGATAAATTAAACTGACATTTCAGAACAAAATAAAATTGAATATTAATTTTAAAATAACGGAGAAATAAATTGGCAAGAATAGCAGGAATAGATATTTCCAAAAACAAAAGAATAGTCATCGGGTTAACTGCAATATTCGGGATAGGCAAATCTTCTTCACAAAAGATTCTGAAAAAGCTTGGTATTAGTGAAGATAAGAAGGTTCAGGAACTGACTGACGATGAAATCAATCAGATTCGTTCCGAGATAACCAATAATTTAAAAGTGGAGGGCGCCCTGCGTTCCGAAGTACAGATGAACATCAAACGGCTTATGGATATCGGTACATACCGAGGAAAGAGACATAGAAGAGGTTTACCTGTAAGAGGGCAAAGAACGAGAACAAACGCAAGAACCAGAAAAGGGAAACGAAAAACGGTAGCCGGTAAAAAGAAAGCCACTGCAAAGAAATAATATTAAAAAATAAAAAAGTAAATAATAAACAACGGAGAAAAAATTGGCAAAGACGTATAAAAAAGCAAGGAAAAAAATACAGGTAGATGCGAACGGTATAGCTCATATAAAAGCAACTTTTAATAACGTAATTGTTACATTAACGGATGTTTACGGAAACACAATTTCATGGTCATCTTCGGGAAAAATGGGATTCAAAGGCTCGAAAAAAAATACTCCTTTTGCGGCACAGTTGACTGCAGAAGCTGCTGCGAAAGAAGCATATACGGCCGGACTCAGGAAAGTCGATGTTTTTATAAAAGGAGTTGGCTCCGGAAGGGAAGCGGCAATCAGAGCATTAAATACCGCCGGAATAGAAATAATACAGATAAAAGATATTACACCTCTTCCGCATAATGGCTGCAGACCTCCTAAAAGAAGAAGAGTATAGATACTGTAATTTTTATAATAAAACGAAGTTAATAATAAATATAAATCCTAATATAATTTATGGCAAGATATACAGATGCAAATTGTAAGCTTTGCAGACGTGAACGTCAGAAACTTTTTCTGAAAGGAACAAAATGTTTTACGGAAAAATGTCCACTGGAAAGTAAAAATTATCCACCCGGCTTTCATGGCGCTTCAAGAAGGCCCCGAATATCAGATTATGCAATTCAGCTAAGAGAAAAACAAAAAATTAAAAAAACTTATGGGGTACTTGAAAAACAATTCAGAAACTATTTTGAAGCAGCATCAAGTAAAAAAGGCAGAACCGGTGATAACCTTGTAAAGATATTGGAAAGCAGATTCGATAATACTTTATACAGACTTGGACTTGCGCCCTCAAGAAAGTCAGCCAGACAGCTGATTACACACAGACACTTAACAGTTAACGGTAAAATAGTTAATATACCATCTTATATTTTAAAAGCGGGTGATACAATTCAGGTAAGAGAAAACAGCCGTAAACTGCAAATTTTTCACGATGCAATGAAACGAATGAAAGATAATATGCTCCCTTCATGGTTGTCTCTGGATAAAGCAAACATGGTCGGAAAGTTCCTGAATGTGCCGGAAAGAGCCGATATACAGTTTATAGGAAATGAACAGTTAGTAATTGAGTTATATTCAAAATAATATTTAAAAAACTTAAATTTTTTAAAATGAGAGTAAATCATTTGCAAATGCCTGAAAAAGTTGTAAGAGATGAAGCGACTTACAGCGATTTTTACGGAAATTTTATATTACAACCTCTGGAAAGAGGTTTTGGCGTTACAATAGGAAATGCTTTAAGGAGAATCCTGATATCATCTATTCCGGGTTCTGCCATAATCGCAGTAAAAATTAACGATATTCAGCACGAATTTACTACTATTAAAGGAGTACTCGAAGATGTTTCAGAAATAATTTTAAATCTTAAACAGGTTCGTATAAAAGATCTGACCCAAAAAGCAAATAAAATTGAGTTCAAAGTCAGAGGTCCGAAAGAATTTACCGCGATGGATATACAAAATGCAACGGCTGATTTCGAAGTTTTAAATCCCGATTTGAAAATTGCAACCCTGAATAAGGATGCATTATTAAATATTGATTTGAGGATTGGGTATGGTATCGGATACTCACCCTCTGAGGAAAACAAGAAATTCGAATTTCCTATTGGATATATTCCGATTGATGCCGTATTTTCACCGATAACAAATGTTAATTATGTAATCGATAATACCAGAGTTGGTCAGAGAACCGATTATGAGAAACTGACTCTTGAAATTAAAACCGACGGTACAATTACTCCTGAAAATGCTTTGATATTGGCAGCGAAAATTTTAAGAGACCATAATCAGTTGTTCTTAAACATAAACCCGGAAGTTGAAGAAAAAGAACCGGTATCCGAAGAGAAAGACGAACAGTTTGAGGCGATTAAAAAAATGTTAATAACGCCGGTGGACGAACTTGACCTGTCTGTCCGTTCACAGAATTGTCTGCGGTCGGCGGGAATTAAAACAATAGCCGATCTTGTTCGTAAAAACGAATCTGATATGCTGCACTACAGAAATTTCGGCAGAAAATCACTTGCCGAACTTGGTGAATTAATTGATAGTCTCAATTTAACTTTCGGTATGGATGTTGATAAATATCTGGATGAAGAGAAATGATGTCTTGTATATTTGTCGGTTTATTCGGGTAAATATAACGTAATTTCAAAGTGACATACTTATAAATAAATACAAATAATAAAGAATTAAAAATGGAACACAGAAAAAAAGGAAGAAAGTTAAAAAGAACTGCAAGTCATAAAAAGGCACTGTTATCAAATTTATCAATTTCACTTTTAAAGCATAAAAGAATTAAAACTACAGAAGCAAAAGCAAAAGAATTAAAAACATTTATAGAACCGCTGATAACAAAAGCAAAGAAATCGGTTTCATTTGCTGAGACTCAAAAAGAAAAGAGTATTCATTTGAGAAGAATTACCCGTAAATACATCAGAGATAAAGAAGCTCTTAAAATACTCTTTGACGAAATTGCGGAAAAAATCGGAGACAGACAGGGAGGTTATACAAGAGTGTTAAAGCTCGGTTTCAGGCAGGGAGACGGTGCAAGCGAGGCATTGATCGAATTGGTGGATTATGACGTTGTAAAAGAAAAAGAAAAAGCAAAACAGGAAAAAGATAAGAAAAAAGAAGCAAAAGCTAAAGCAAAAGAAAAAGAAGAAAAACAGCAAAATCAAAATCAGGGCTGAGAAACTAATTTATCCGTGACAATTTTTCGTAAACTGTTATTCTTGCCCGTCCAAGAATAAATTTTTTGAAATAAATATACGTTTATGAAAATAATATCTTCCGAATTTATAGAAAGTATATACGATTTAAGAACACTCCCGAAATCTGTTCTTAAAGAATTTGTTTTTGTAGGCAGGTCGAATGTGGGGAAATCATCTCTGGTAAATAAAATATGCAACAAAAAGAAACTGGCAAAAATTGGTTCGGTTCCGGGTAAGACCAGACAGCTGAATTACTTCTTAATCAATGAACAGTTCTATCTCGTGGATTTACCCGGCTACGGCTATGCAAAAGTTCCCGAACAAATCAGAGCCGGATGGCGAAAATTAGTGGAAGATTATATAAGCGATAGACAGAATGTTTCTATGGTTTTTGTTCTTATTGATTCAAGACATGAACCGACTTACCTTGATGAGTTGATGGTTAGCTGGCTCGAATATTATGAAATACCATATGCAATCGTATTGACTAAAGCCGATAAGATATCCAAAAATAAGATGGATAAACAAATCTACAGGTCTTCGAAAATAGTCGGTAACGAAAGTTTATGCAAAGACTTCATACCTTTTTCTATAATTACAGGTGAGGGCAGAGCGGAAATACTTGAACTGATAGAAAAAAATCTCTGAAATTTCTAATTCAAAGTTAAAAATACCATTATTCAAAAATCACGGGGGCTTATTAACCGGTACAATGTTAAATTAATAATGAAAAAGAAAATTAAGATATTAATTGCCGATGACATTTCATTATCGGGTTTAAAATATATTTCCAAAAAAAATTTTACGGTCAAAAAATTATTCAACAAAACCAATAAAGAAATTCTGTCTGCGGGATTGTTTTTTAATGTTATCGTTATAAAGAGTTCGAGGTTAACAGATGATACTTTTATCAGAAATAGCGGCGTTGAGGTTATTGCAACATGTTCGAAGGGAATAGACCATATTGACGGAGATTCCGCAAAAAAAAATAATGTAAAAATTATTAACTCCGATAACGGAAATTACATTTCTACGGGAGAACATACTTTTGCTCTGATTCTTTCTATAGCTAAACAAATGAAAACTTCCGAAAAAAAAATAAGAGAGGGTAATTTTATTGACAGGAAGTATCCGAGATATGAACTTTATGGAAAAAAAATCGGTGTAATAGGTGTAGGAAAAGTTGGTGGTTATGTTGTCAGACTTGCAAAAGCATTCGGTATGCAAGTTCTTGCTAACGATATAGATAGAAAAGTAATTAAGAAATATTCCGGTCTTCGTTTCGTCCCGCTGGAATATTTATTAAAAAATTCGGATATCGTAACTTTACATATACCTTTAAATAAAAAAAATGAAAATTTCCTGTCCCGCGATAGGTTGTATTTATTGAGAAAACAAGCGGTGCTGATAAATACATCCAGAGGAAAAATTGTTGACGAAATTACATTAATCTCACTTTTAAAAAGAAAAAAAATATTTTATGCGGGAATCGATGTGTTCGAATCAGAACCGTATATAAACAGGAATTTTTTACATCTTGATAATGTGGTATTGACAAATCATATTGCGGGAAAAACACTGGAAAGTAAGGAAAGAACTTCTTGTGAAATATTCAGGAAAATAAAGGAATATTATAAAAAATAAATTGAGGATAGTATCAAAATAATATCATAAAGATATTTATTTACAGTCGGGGAAAGTATAAATTAATTAAATAATTTTAATATTTTTGTGAATTAAAGAATAAATATTTTCTATTCTTTGTTCCAACTGAATTTATATGATATATACTTACAGCTTTAGGTGTTCTGAAAACCTTTTTTCAAATTATTTATTTTATATATTCTTAAAACAGTACTATGGTATGTTTATGAATAATTAAAAAATTTAAAATAATTCCGCAGGAAAAGCGGTAGTAATTATATGTTTAAATGTGATGTTTTAATACAAGTTGTGACATAAAAATTTTTCAGGATTCTGTTTGAATTTTACCAAAAATAGTACAAGTTATAAAAAATTGTATTGACATTGTGAGATTTTGTGTTTTTCAGGTGATTTATATAAGAAAAATTAATGATTTATTTGTCAAATATATAAACGAAATTGTATATTGACAAGTTTTATTAATACTGTTATATTTATAAAAATCTGTTGGATAATGGATTTCTTTAAAATATATTTATTAAACTAAAAAAAAGGAGAAAAAATGAAGAAATTAATTTCTCTTCTTGTGATTTTCCTTCTGTTGTGCGGGATATCATATTCCCAGTATCAGAAGGCGATTCCGCATTCGGCGGTAAAGGAAGGTATTTCCGATATCGATTACAGAGTACCGACAAATACGGGATTGATGATGGTGGAAAGTGATCCACCCGCAGGAACTATTCCGTTCCTGTTGAATTTTCATGACTATGTTACGAATGGAAATAATCTGAAGAATTTATGGATACTCGGTGATACGGTAATTGCAGGTATGGATAATGCGGATTCTGTTAACGTAGCAACTTCGAGTGCGAGAAAGATGTATTATCAGGTCAGTTACAACGGCGGTTTAAACTGGCTGACCGACCCTGTACTTCCGGTTGCAAGTACCGGAACAGCTTATACGAATTTTATCCCGACTTTCCTGTCCGGTCAAAGGACAATAGTACTGTCCGGTAGAGAATTTGCACCCGGTTCAAGAGGTACAAGTATTGTTGAACTCGCTTTTCCGACAGGTGTTTGTCAGAGTTATCTTAATCCTGCGCCCGGCAGGGATTACTTTGCCTATGACGGCGGCGGAACTATGATAAAAGGCGGATATCAATGCGGTGATACTGTAAAGTATGCCAGTTTTGATTACAATACAAATTCTTATGGAACTCCTGTTTTATTAGCGGTTCCGAATGATGACGTATATCAAAATGCAAGGGTTTTTGCTGCTACTTCACCAACTCAGAACAGAGTAGCGATTGCCTGGTGGATAGCCAGTGGCGGTACTGCACCTCAGTCACTTGTCTATAAAGAATCGGTTGACGGCGGTTCAACATTCGGTGCAAAATCCAATATCTGTGTAGTCGGTTATATTGTTAACAGCGATTCGGTTGCCCCGTGGTTCGGTATGGATCTAATCTATAAACCCGGCACAACACAACTGATGGCTGCTTTCAATACTCTCGGATTCAGCGGAGGTGCACCTAATTACGGAACAAGAAAAGGTTATAAATTATTATTCTGGTCGCCTACTATAAACGGCGGAAATCCGGTACTTATTGCCGATAGGTCAAATGTTCCTTTATTAATGACGGATACGGCATTCAATAATAATTTACTTGATATTCAGGTCGGAATGACCGCTGTATCGCATCCTTCACTTGCATATTCTTCTGACGGAAGCAGACTATATTGCGTATATTCCGCTACGCAAAGAGATACATCGAATTTCCCGGCCGGCTGGGCAAACTTCAATTTCAATGACATCTATTTGTCATATTCAAATGACAACGGTGCCACATGGTCGGGTCCTTATTTTGTAACAAATACACCTCAGGACGACGAAATTTATCCGACAATATCACCAACCGGAAATGTCGGAAATTACATTCATGTTTCCTATCACAGTAGCAAATACCCGGGAAGTGCACAGTTCAGCGATTTGAGTTATACCGGTCGTACTTACAGAGTATACAAAAAACTCGATATTACAACACTTCCGCCGGTAGGAATCAGAGAAATTGGCGTTACAACAGTTCCCGCATCGTTTACTCTAAAGCAAAACTTCCCGAATCCTTTCAATCCTGAAACAAGAATTCAGTTCAATATTGCAAAAGCAGGATTCGTAAGTCTGAAAGTTTATGATGCAGTCGGAAGAGAAGTAACGACTCTTGTTAATATGGATATGAGACCCGGTGCATACGAAGTAATGTTTGACGGCAGAGGACTCGCAAGCGGAATGTATTTCTACACAATGCGTGCAAACGGATATGTAGAAACCAAGAAAATGATGCTTGTCAAATAATATTTTTTATTTTATGATGCAGTCGGGAGGTTTCTCCTGACTGCATTTGTAAATGTGAAAACTTAAAAAAAATGTTCAACACAACCTTAATATCGGTAAGAGATAAAAAATTAATCACAGATACTGATTTTAAGGTTGTTTTTTTAAAATTCAAAAAATCGGAGGAAAAAATATGAGGGATAATATATTTACAAAGATTATTTCCCTTTTGATATTTGCTTTACTGTGTTTCTTTTCGATTGATGCTATGTCGCAGTCTACCGGAAGTATCGGAGGAGATGTTGTAGACATAACCAACGGTGTTCCTCTTGAAGGCGCTACAATAAAAATTGTAGGCTCTAATATGGGTGCAATATCCGATGCCGGTGGAGAGTTCGTAATTTTAAACGTAGATGTAGGTACTTATGACCTTGAAGTGACGTATATCGGTTATGATAAGAAAATGATTACAGGCGTAAAAGTATCGGTAGATATGAGAACGAAAGTAAAATTTGAGTTATCGGTAACCGGAGAAATTAAGACTGACGTAATCGTTATCGAAGCAGAAAGAAAAGGAATAGACGTAGAGCAAAGCGGAAGAATTATAGAAAGTCAGAGTATTACGAATACAGGAATTCGAGGAATTACGAATATTGTGGCGAAGACTGCTGGCGTCGTGCAGGATGAAAGAGGCGGTAATCTGAATATTAGAGGCGGACGAACCAATGAAAATATTATAATCGTGGATGGTGTCGAAACTACAAATCCTATCGACGGTACTTCAAGAGCCAGTATTCCGAATAACCTTCTGTCCGAAATCACAGTATTAACGGGAGGTTTTGGAGCGGAATACGGTAATGTTCTCAGCGGTGTTATTAACGTATCTACAAGAAGCGGAACTGACAGATATACCGGTTCGCTTGAAGTAATAACAGACGAATTTATGGGAAAGAAATCTCAGGGCTATAATTTATATAATATGACGATTGGTGGTCCGGTAATTCCTACAAAAGAATTAGCCAGAGTATTTAATTTCTTCGGAAGTTTTGAAAGGACTTTCGAAAGGATGACTGTCGGTTCATGGATTATTGATAAATATACTAAGAATCTGTTAAGTGTTTATAACAGCGGAGTAATTGCCAATAACCTTCCAAAATCTGTTGATTCTCTGGGATTTTCAGAAGGAAAAGTTAAAGATAATGAATCAGGGCGTTATTCAATAAATGCAAGATTAAATATAAATTTAACAGAAATTCAAAACAGTAAAGTCCCGGTTAATTTAAGATTAGGAGGAACATATACATATACAAAAGGCAGAATACTTTACGGTGGGAATGTATTAATGAACTCTTACAGAAATCCGGTCACCAAAGCTAATGATCAACAGTATTTTGCAAGGGTTTCAGTAAATCCGTCAAGTAAATTTTTCTTCGAACTGCAGGGTAATTATTTCAAAACTATAACCGAGCAATTTGACCCTGTATTTGAAGATAAATTATATTTATACGGAGATACTGCAGCAAATCCGAAATTGGCGGCATATGGAAGAGGTCCTGGATTAACTTTGCCTTATGACCCAAAAACTTCGTATTTATTTTACCCCAGAGATAAAGTAATTGATTATTATCAAAAATATGACATTAGTTACCTCGGAGGAAAATTAGATGCTACCTGGGCTTTGCTTAGTAAAAAATTCGGAGACCACGAAATAAAATTCGGCGGCGAATTAAAATATCATACACTGAAAAAAATATCCGTATATCCTGCTTCCATTGCGGACTTAACTATTTCAAGTACATATAACAGATATTACGGTACAAATCTTGCAAGATTGAAAACATACGGATTTACAATATATGATCCTTTAACAGGGGATTTGGTAGCTGACCAGAGTAATATTGATGCAGGTACTGCACCCAAACACCCGATAACCGGCGGTTTCTATATCAGAGATAAAGTAAGTTTCTCAGACTTTAATTTTAACGGCGGCTTAAGAGTAGACTTTCTCGATGTGAATGACGATGTATTCAAAGACCTTATGCATGATATTACCGGACCGGACGGAGTGGTTGCATCCCCGGATGATTTCGTAAAGAGTAAAGTGGATGTTACTGTAAGTCCCAGACTCGGTTTTTCATTCCCGATTACCGATAAAATTATTTTTATTGCTCAGTACGGAAAAATGGTACAGATGCCGCAGTTAAATCTCTTATATGTTAACAAAGCCACTTTGAGAGAGTTTTTATCAACATCTCTCCAGGATGTGATTGAAAATTCTTCACTTAAACCGACTAAACTCACACAGTATGAAATCGGATTTAAACAGCAGGTTGGAGATTATATCAACCTCGGAATAACTGCGTTTTACAAAGAATCGGTTGACTTAATAGGAGCAGGAAGAATTAAAGCTACACCTGACGGAAAAGTACCTGTGGGTTTTGCAGCATATCAGAATCTTGACTATGCAATATCAAAAGGTCTTGATTTCTATTTCAGTATGAGAAGATGGAACAGAATCTCGATTGATGCCGCATATACTTTGTCTTATGCGACCGGTACGGGTTCTGATCCGTATTCCAAAAATTCACTTGCAAATGATGCTACACAGGAACTTCCGTATTTTGTCTATCCTCTGGATTATGACCAGAGACATACCGGTAATATTAATCTTGATTACAGATTCGGAGATGACGATGTACCGCAGGGAGTTCTTGGTGATGTGCTGAAGAATCTCGGATTAAATGTATTATTCTCGTTTAACAGCGGAAGACCTTATACCGCAAGAGATGCGTCATATACATGGAATGGATATGGAGGTGATATTATTTATTCCTCCAAGAATGAAGTATATACAAAATGGAATTTCAGACTTGATTTAAGACTCGATAAAACCGTAAGAATATGGAAAACTAACTGGAATTTTTATTTTTATGTAATTAACGCATTAAACACAGAAATTGTTAATGACATTTTTGAAGGAACAGGAAAACCTGACGATAACGGTTACACAACTACCCCGACAGGTGCTTCGAAATTTGTAACTGATCCGGTCTTCAGAGCACTCTGGCCAGAAAGGATAAAATATTTCGGCAACTGGGGACCACCGAGACAGGTCAGGTTCGGCGTTAATGTTTCATTTTAATTAAAAAAATTAAAAATTGAAAATTAATTAATAAAAGATGAGAAAATTTAAAATATTAACAATTCTTGTAATACTGATTATAATTGCCTCAATGGGTTATGCTAAACCGAGAGTTACAGTTGGTAAAACACCATATCAGGTTATGAGTCCTGATGCTTTGGTAATCCAGAGAATTTCTCTTAATGCAAACAACATTGCGGCGTTTTTTGAAAATAAGGGAATTTTTGATCAGGATACAAGAACAACAAATACACCGGGCTTTGAATGGCCCAAAGGCTCTAATAAACATGCCATTTTTACGGCAGGATTGTGTCTTGCCGTTTATATAAACGGTCAGATGGGACAGGTAATGGCATCATACGAAGGCGAATGGAGACCGGGAACTATTATAAATCATACATGGACTGATAATCCGGACTTTAAAATGTATACAGTCAGGTTAGGAGATAACAGTTCAACTAACCCGGATTATGCTAATTGGTATAAAATGGTTCCTTACGGAGCTCCCTGGGTCGATGTTGACGGAGATGGTCAGTATACTCAGGATGTCGACATTCCCGGAAGAAAAAACGCCGGCCAAACTATTTTTGTTTGTCTGGTAGATGCTGATGCTTCACTCAGAACAGCCGGAGAAGGATTCGGCGGCGGCGTTACAACTCCGTTATTGATGGCTGAATTGCAGCTGACTTCCTGGGCTTATACTACCCCGGGTCTGGAAGATATGCAATTTGTTAATTTCGTAATTATAAATAAAGGATTGGATACATGGGACTCTGTACATATGGGAGTTGTCGTTGACCCGGATTTAGGACAGGCAGATGACGATTATATCGGTTGTGATACAACACAAAATATGGGATTCTGCTATAACGGCGATAACGATGACCAGAAATACGGAATTGCTCCCCCTGCTTCGGGTATGGATTATTTTAAAAGTCCGATAATAAAACATCCTACAAATCCTGCATTGAACGACACTTTGGGTTTAACCTCATTTGTATTCTTTACAAACACCGGTTCAAATCCTCCCCCTTGCGAATCAGACCCGAACGGTGAACCTGTTAATGCGTATAATATGTTAAGAGGTTTGAAAAAAGACAGAACACCGTTTATGGACCCGACACAAACTCCTTTTAAACGAACTTTGTTTGTCTACCCGGGTGATCCGGAAACGAATACCGGCTGGACGGAAGCTAAGGGTTCGTTCCAGAATTGTAACGGTGATACAACTTCTCCTCCCGCACCAACTCCGCTGACTGTTAATCCGACAGGAGATAGAAGATTCATATTTAATTCCGGAAGAAGCGACTGGTCATGGCCGCCGGGAGATACTCAAAATATAGTTCTGGCTCAGTTCGTGGCAAGAGGATCTTCAAACTTGAATTCAGCCACAAGAGTAAAAGGACTTTCTAAAACTGCTCAAATAATTTATGACAGAGATTTCAACGTCACTCCTCCTCCTCCCGCTCCTGTGGTTAGTACTTCATTCGATCCCGGATTAAGCGGATTATGTAAGATTACCTTAAGCTGGGGTGACATATCAGAAAGTTACCGTTACTGGGATTCTATATTTTATCTCCCTGTCGATTCAAATATATACTATTTTCAGGGTTATGAAGTATATGAGATAAATAAATTCACAAATCAAATTCCGGATTTCACAAAACCGACAACAATGGATCCGAATGCTTTGAAACTTATTGCCGCATATGATAAGAAAGATAACATCGGTATTATTATAGATACATTTTCTACGGGAATAGTAGTAAATAACAACGAACAATTTTCTCCGTTCCCGATTGTTCCTCCGTATCTGATGAATGTCCCTGCCGGATTCCCGAATACAGGTATAACGAGAAGTATTACTTTAACACAGACAGGCTTTTCCGAGAATTACGGAGGACAATCGAGTTTCGTTTACGGACAGGAATACCAGTTTGCAGTGGTCGCGTATGCGGTGAGTACATCACCTAATATAAGAAGAGGATTTAAAGTTATTAGGAATTCGGTTGGAACACAATTAATAAAAATACGTCCCCTTGCTCCTCCGGCAGGTACGGTATTTACTTTGAAGAATAATGATACATTAAACACGAACTTCAAAGACCTCGGAGTCTGCCCGACAATCAGAAATATGAACTTATTGCAAAATGCAACATACAGAGTGATATTCAACCCCGATACCACTTATAATATTTTGAGACTGAGACAAAATCAAACTGTATGGGATACACTGTATAAGAATCAGTATCCGAATGAAAAAACATCTGCTGATGATTCGTCTAAAACAACAAACGGTGTTTATTTCAACGTTCAAAAAGTCAGATATACTGTTACAGGTTCGGGGACAAATATAAACTATTTGGGAAATGTCGGTCTGATAAAAGACCCGACTCTTCCGACAGATAGTATTCAGACAAGAAGTTACGGATATGGTTTTTCGAATCCGAACAATAGATTTATAACCGGTAGTTACTGGGTTAGAAATGCTGCACAGCCATGGCAATCCAGGTCAATGGCAGCATCATTCCCGACAAGAACTACTTTTACCGGTTTTGCTTCCGGATTAACAGCTGATAAGCTTAGAAAAGTTACTATACAATGGACAGATCCTAATAATGGACAATATGCTTATTACTACAGAGACACATCATTGGCAACAGATAACTTCTATATATATCAAAAAGCAGTAATGGTTCCGTTTAAGGTTTTTGCCGACAGTGTAACACCTGACCTCACGGTAGTTAGAAGGCAGGTAAACTGTGCATTTGTGGAATCGGCAGACCGGAGCGGACAATTTACCGGACAATGGAACCCAAGCACTGATTCACTGGGAAACAAGTTATTGCTGTACGTATTTTATTCAAATTACGATACAAATATAACTACTCCTTATAAGAACAGAAATTTGGTGATTCTGCAGTCACAATTTGACATAATGTATGCCTGGTCGCCGAGACTTGTAAGTGCGGGCGGAGCAGGGAATCCGGGTGAAGAATTGTACTTCTACCCGTACAATGTGTTCAGACCCTATTACAACGGAACGGTGCCTTTATTCTATGACTTTACAACCGTAGCACCGATATTCGGAGATCCGGGACTGGCAAAGACTTTAAATGCTATGGACAGGATTAAAGTAGTACCGAATCCTTATTACGGGTTCAGTACACTCGACAGGTCTTCTATCGACAAATTTGTCACATTTACAAATCTACCGCTTACTTGCAAGATTAAAATCTATACATTAAACGGTGATTTGATAAAGACAATCGATAAACAGGGGACGGGAGACCCGACATTCAGCAGTACGGCGGAATGGAACCTGCAGAATCAGGATAGGACTCCCGTTGCCTCAGGTGTTTACGTTGCGTTGATAGATGCACCCGGCATTGGTCAAAAAGTGATAAAGATTGTAATATTTACATCTCAAGAAAGACTTAATTTTTAAACTCTTATAAATTAATACTCAAAATGCTTAAGCAAAATGAGTTTAATAAATAATAAGGAGAAAAAAACAAATGAATTTGAACTTTAAAAAAACATTCTTAGCCATATTAATAATCTTTCTGTCAGTAAGTATTGGCTTTGCAGGACCCAGGAATAAGCTAGGAACCAATGCCGCACCGGAACTTTTAATACCCGTCGGTTCGATAGGGACATCATTAGCCGGCTCGAATCTTGCTTATACATCCGGACTTGATGCAATGTTCTGGAATCCGGCTGGATTGGCACAGTTGAACTCTACAAATGCCGAAGTTCTGTTTTCTCATATGAATTACTTCGCCGATATGAAAATGGAATACTTCTGCGCAGCTGCCAAAATCGGAAATATTGGTGTCATTGGCGGCGGTATAAAATCTCTGAACATCGGAGAAATATACCAGACAACTGAACTGCAGCCGGAAGGAACCGGTACTGTTTTTAAGCCTACTTATATTACGGCAAATTTGAGCTTTGCCAGACAAATGACAGACAGAATTAAATTCGGAACAAACGTAAAGATTATAAATGAAAATGTTGCAGAAGTAAGTGCAACCGGCTTTGCTTTTGATTTCGGTATACAATATGTTGGCGGTGAAAGCGGATTCACATTCGGCATCGCTATTAAAAATCTAGGACCATCTATGAGGTTTAACGGACCCGGTCTCGACAGGGAAGTACAACTTCAAAATGGTCAGAAAACCACTCAAAGAGTCATTCTTCAGGACTTTGACCTTCCGACAAATCTGGAACTCGGATTTTCATATTCTTTTGCAAGATATATGAAAGATATGAATGTCGTGTTGTCAGCGGCATTCCAGAATTCAAGTTTTTCCAGTGATGAATACAGGTTTGGTCTTGAATATTCCTATAAAAATATACTCTATGTAAGAGGTGCTTTTAATTTATTGCCGCAAAAAGAAACGGATGAAAGACTCTTCGGACCGACTTTCGGCGTTGGATTGAGATATCCTGTCGGCGGAGTAATGATTGGTCTCGACTATGCTTACAGAGTTATGAATGAAAAAGGATTTGACAATACTAATCAGTTCTTCACTATTAACTTAGGATTCTGATAAGTGGTAATCATTAATTTTAAAGGTAACCATAAGGAGTAATTTTTATGGTTACCTTTTTTCGTTAATAATAATTTATTTTCTTTAATAATTCTATAGTAAGGTATATGAAAAGAAGAATATTTTTATTAAGCGTAGCCGTTATGATTTTTTTATTGAACGGCGTTATTTTTTCACAGGGAAAATTCTATTTCGATGCGGATCTGGCAACATACAGACTTGATGACGATAAAACAAGACTCAAAATCTTCTTCTCTTTCAATCACAGTAATCTGAGATTTATTTATTCAAATCAAAAATTTGAAGCTTTTGCCAATATTGAGGTAATGATAAAAGATAAAATTAACGATAAAATAATGTTTGATGATATATACGGCTTGCCTTGCATTCTTGCAGATACAACTCCCGCAAATATGAATAAAAGATTAATCAGCCAACTTGATTTTGATTTAGCAAAGGGAGACTATATCATCTCGCTTCTTGGTAAAGATTATAACGATACTTCAAAGAAAGCTCAAATTAATTTCGAAATAGATATACATACCTATGATTTGAACGAACCTCGTTTAAGTATGCTCCAGCTGGCTTCATCAATTACTAAGTCAGGTGATAAAAATAATATTTTCTATAAAAACGGATTGGAGATAATACCGAATCCTAATTCTTTATTTGGAATCGGCTTGAGCACACTGAATTATTATTATGAGATATACGGACTCGATAAACTCGGCAAAAAAGAAATTTCGGAATTAGTTACGGTAAAAGATCTTTCAGGGAAAATCGTATGTTCTAAAGAAAAGAAAATCGAACCTATACAGGAAATACAGGCGGTAATAGGGAGTGTAAAGACAGATTCTATGCAAAGCGGTTCCTATATACTTAACATACAGCTTTTAGACGAGAATAATAATCCAACAGATTTAAAAACGGAAAAAAGATTTTTTGTTTTTAATCCGGGCGAAGAAATTGTAACACCTCAAAGCGACGAACAGAATTTTTTGAGGAGTGAATATGCGGTTATGACGGAAGACAACCTTGACGATGAGTTCGATAAAACTATTTATATTAGAAATAAGAATGAAACAGAAGCATACGAAGACTTGAAAGCTTTGGACGGAAAAAGAAGATTTATGTATAATTTCTGGAAAATCAGAGATAATCAGCCGATGACGCTCGCAAACGAATATAAAATTGATTATTTCAAACGGATAAAAGAAGCAAACGAAATGTATAAGGAATCATTTAAAGAAGGATGGAAGACTGATAGGGGAAGAATTTTTATCTTATACGGTAAACCTGATGAACTGCAACGATATCCTTTTGAATCGGATAAGAGAAGTTATGAAGTTTGGACTTATGACGCTGTACCGGGACAGGGCTCGGCTATATGCGTGTTTATCGAAAGAGAATCACAAACAGGTATCTATAAACTTGAACATAGTACGATAAGAGGAGAATTAAGAAACGATAACTGGGAAATCTTAATCAGAAAAATGTAGAATAATTTGAAAAAGAAATATAAAATATTAATCTTTGGAATTTCACTGGGGTTTGCGGTTCTCATCTGGTTGTATATCAACTTAAATCTTAATTTTACGGTTACAATGTCATTACCCTTAAATATTAAACTTGGGGAAAAACAGGCACTGTCGGGTGAAATGCCTTCAAAAATTGGCGTTACATTCAAGGGTAAAGGATGGGATTTGCTTGGATTGTGGATGTCAAAGAATTTGAGCTATAACCTTGATTTGACAAATATTAAAAGAGATATAAAATTAAATTCGCTTCAATTGATTAATGAAAGAGTAAATATTCCCGGAAATGTGACTGTTGTAAATACAGACCCTGATACAATTATGATATCATTCGATAACTTGAATGAAAAATATGTAAAGGTAAAAAACAATTTGGACGTAAGATTAAAAGAGGGATATGAAATAATCGGCAGTCCGAAAATTACTCCCGACAGCATCAAAATTACCGGTGCATCTTCTGTTATCAGCCAGATAAATTCTGTTCCTACCGAAAGTATCGTAATCAGTAATGTTAATTCACAATTTAAAAAAGAAGTATCATTAATAGATGTTACAAACGGAAAAATAAAAATCATTCCGCCGGTAGTTAAAATTGAATATGAAATCGAACTTTTTGCAGAGAAAGAATATGACGATATAGAAATAAAAGTATTTAACATACCACAGGATAAAGAGGTAATATTGATTCCTCCGAGGGCAAAAATCCTTGTGAGAAGCGGTGTGGAAAAAATAGCAAAATTTGATTTGTCAAACCTGAAAGCAGGTATCGACTATACCGTCATTGAAAATGATACAACAGGTTATGTAATACCGGATATTGAAATTCCCGAAAATTTTAAAATGATAAAAGTAGAACCTGAAAAATTTCAATACATAATAAAAAAGAAATTAAATTGATAAAATATCTTTCTAAGGAAATAAAATCATTATTTGTTGAAATTAAGTCCTTAGACTTCAAAACAGTTTATATATTTATTTCCGTTTCTGTTGTTATTTTCCTGTCAGTATCATATACAAATCCTTCATTTTATTTAAGACATCTCGGTAAAAGTTTTTTAAATGCATATCTTTACTGGTTTTTGGCAGACGGACTTTTAATGTTTCTGATTCCGGTTCTGTCAATCAAATTTGTTTTCAAAAAAAATCTCAAAGATTTCGGTTTTCGGTTTGGTGATGTAAAATTCGGATTAATTACATTGGCTGTTTTTTTTATCGTTATGCTGATTGTTGTGTGGATTGTGTCTGCTTCGGAACAATTTGCAAAAACCTATCCGCAGGGAGGACAGGAATTAAGAAACAGTGTCCGGATGTTTATAATTTTTGAATTTTGTGTTTTAATTTATATGCTCGGCTGGGAGTTTATCTGGAGAGGTTATATGTTGTTCGGCTTGAAAGAAAAATTCGGTTATTATGCAATATTTATCCAGATGCTGCCATTTTTTATTTTACACAGAGGTAAACCCGAACTTGAACTCTTTGCCTCGATATTTGCAGGAATTATTCTGGGAATTCAGGCGTGGAGAAGTAATTCGTTTATTTATTGCTGGATTTTACACTGGCTTGTTGTATTTTCCATCGATATTATATCATTATTAAGATATCAAAACAATTTCTATAAAATATTATTCTAAGATTTATGAAATTAGCAGTAAATGTTGACCATATAGCTACTATCAGGGAAGCAAGGGGAGAAATTGAACCGGATCCGGTTATTGCGGCTGGAATATGTGAATTAGCCGGTGCCGAAGGAATTGTGTGTCATCTGAGAGAAGATAGAAGACATATAAACGACAGGGATGTCAGATTATTAAGAGAGGTCGTCAAAACGAAACTGGATTTGGAAATGGCTGCTACGGAAGAAATGCTGAAAATTGCTCTTGAGATAATTCCGGATCTTGTTACGCTTGTACCGGAAAAAAGACAGGAGTTGACAACTGAAGGGGGATTAAATATCTCTGCCGATAAAAGCAGACTGAAAGATTATATAAAAGAAATACAGCAGAAAGATATTCTTGTGAGTGTCTTTATTGACCCCGAACCCTCAACAATTGACGATGCCGTAGAAATCGGAGCAGATATTATCGAAATTCATACAGGGAAGTTTGCTAACTCTTTGACTCGTAAAGAACAAATAGATGAACTATCAAAAATCGGAACAATAGCGAGAATGGCGTCGGAATTGGGACTTGTCGTTGTAGCGGGTCACGGATTAAATTATAATAATGTTTTCCCGTTATTTAACATACCTGAAATCGAAGAAGTTAGTATAGGGCATGCGATAATATCAAGAGCTGTTTTTGTAGGCTTGCATAAAGCCGTGGAGGAAATGGTGAGAATACTGGAATAAATGTATCGGGAATATAATTCTGTCAAATGATAATAATATGAGCGAATTAAAAGCATACAATCTTACAAAAGAATATAAAAAACGCGTTGTAGTAAATAATGTATCTCTTTCTATAAAACAGGGGGAAATAGTCGGATTGCTGGGACCTAATGGAGCAGGAAAAACTACTACCTTTTATATGATTTGCGGTATGATAAAACCTAATGAAGGGGAAATTGAACTCGACGGAGACAATATTTCAAAGTTTCCGATGTATAAAAGAGCTAAAGCCGGTATTGGTTATTTGCCTCAGGAAGCTTCAATTTTCAGAAAATTAACAGTCAGGGAAAATATATTGTCTGTCCTGCAGTTTATGGATATGGATAAAGAAGAAAGAGAGGACAGATGCGAAAAGCTTATGAAAGATTTTAATATATCGCAAATCAGCGATTCGAAGGGATATATTTTGTCAGGCGGCGAACGGAGACGGACGGAAATTGCGAGAGCATTGGCATCAATCCCGAAATTCATTTTACTCGATGAACCATTTGCCGGTATTGACCCGATTGCTTCCGAAGATATAATGAGGATGGTTGCCAATCTTAAAAACAAGGGGATAGGTGTATTGATTACAGACCATAATGTTCATGAAACTCTGACCATTGTCGATAGAGCCTATATTTTAATTGACGGAAAAATATTCAGTTCCGGTACCGCAATGGAATTGGCAAATAATGAAATGGTTAAGAAGTTGTATTTAGGTGAAAATTTCAGCCTGGATAGATATCTTGTACAGATGAGAAATGAACTCAGCAAGCAACAAAAGAAGAAATAACTTTCAATTTGTTATTTTGTTTTAAAAGATGAGTCTTTCTTTTCTTTAGAAACACCGCTGCTTTTTGACTCTGTTTTTGTTTCCTGTTTTTTTGTAATTTCGGATGATGATTTTCTTTTATAATCTGTTAAGTAAAATCCCGTACCTTTGAATATCAGTCCTACCGAACTGCTGATTATTCTTTTCAATGTATCTTTTCCGCATTCCTTACAGTGCTTCAAGGGATTGTCCTTTATTGATTGATATATCTCGAATTGGTTTCCGCAATTTTCGCATTTGTATTCGTAAGTTGGCATAATATTTGATTTTTCTTTAAAAATTTTTATAGTTCAGTTATACTCTCGCCGCCGTCAAGGTGTATTATACTTCCGGTCATCCAGGAAGTTTCACTCTTGTATATCTCTAATATAAAATCCGCAATATCCTCCGGTCGCGTTAATCTTTTTTGTGGATTTCTGCGAAGTGCATTTTGCATTATAATTTCACTGTTTGGAATCTTTTTTAAAGCGGGTGTTTCCGTTACTCCTGCAAGTATCGCATTCACTGTTATTCCTTTACCGGCAAGTTCAAAAGCAAGCTGCCTGATGTGAGATTCCAGACATGCTTTAGCGGCGGAAACAGCACCGTAATAATTAATAACGCGTCCGCTTCCGGAAGATGTCATGGCATATATCTTACCGCCTGATTTCATTAATTTTCTGTGTACTATGTCCTGAGTCCAGTAAACTAAACTGTTTGCCATGACGTCAATTGTCATTTCAAGCTGCTTCTGATTGATTGCTTTTGAAACTTCCTCTTCGATGAAATTTCTTAAAGTTCCGAATGCTAACGAATGAACTAAAACTTTTATTCTCGGGTTAATTTTTGTTTTAAAAATATTTTCTATCGAGTTTAATGTTTCTTTTCTTTTAATCGGATCAGCGGCATTAATATTGAAAAAATGTGCTTCTACTCCGTTTGATTTTATCTCCTTGATTGTACATTTTACTTCCGGCATTGTAATTGCTCTGTCTAAATGAATGCCTAATATGTTTATTCCGTCTCTGCTTAGAGCAAGGGATATTGCTTTTCCGAATCCGCTGGAAGCACCCAGTATTAATGCGTAATTGTTTTTCATAAATTATATTTTAAGAAGTAGAACAAACAATTTTCTATTGAGTTTCAAAGTATTCTGTATCGTAATTATATGATTTGAATTTCGGGTCAGTGAGTATTTTTTTAAAAATGGATTTGTTGGTATTTACTCCTTCAACTATGAATTCGTCTAATGACCTTAGCATTCTTTTTATTGCACTTTCCCTGTCACCGGCTATAACTATTATTTTTGCGATTAGAGGCTCGTTCAGAGGATTAATAACGAAACCGCTGTAACAACTGGAGTCAATTCTGATACCGTTTCCTCCCGGCGGATGATATGTCGTTATTGTCCCGGTGGGAAGTTTGTCTTTATCCGGACTTTCGGCAAATATACGACACTCAATTGAGTGTCCGGTAGGAATTGTTTTTTTCTTTAGAAGTCTGTTGCCGTTTGCAATCCGGATTTGTTCTTTTACTATATCTATGTGAAAAACTTCCTCAGTAATCGGATGTTCTGCCTGAAGCCGTGTGTTCATTTCAGTGACATAAAAGTTTTTATCAGGGTCAATCAGAAATTCGACTGTTCCTGCACCCGTGTATTTTATTGATTTTGCAAGCATAATTGCGTCGTTTCCCATTTGTTCTCTTAAAGTAATATCGAGAAACGGTGAAGGACATTCTTCCAGCAGTTTCTTATTATTCCTTTGTATAGTGCAGTCCCTTTCTCCGAGATGTACTATATTCCCTGACTTATCACCGAGTATCTGAATTCCTATGTGTCGGGCACCTTTAATGAATTTTTCAATATATATTTGATTATTGCCGAATATTTTTTGGGATTTTTCTCTTAGATTCTGCATTGCTTTTTCGAGGTCTTCAATTCTATGTATTATAGAAATCCCCATCCCTTCTCTGCCGTATGCTGATTTCAATACAACAGGAAATCCGAATTGCTCAATAATTTGTTCGGCATCTTTATGATTTTTTATGTAATCTTCGCTTCCAGGAATAACGGGCAAACCGATGTTTTTTATGTGTTGTTTGAAAAGAAATTTGTTTTCCGTAGACTTTATCATAGTGGGATCCGGTCCAATGAAAACTAATTTTGAATCAAAACATATCTCTGCAAATTCTGCGTTTTCGGCAAGATATCCGTCTCCCGGATGAATGGCTTCGGCATTTGTAATTTCCGCTGTCGCTATTATTCTTGGTATGTTTAAATAGCTCTCCTCAGGTTCCGGCGGACCTATACAAACTGCTTCGTCTGCAAATCTTACGTGTAATGCATTTTTATCTGCTGTGGAATATACTGCTACAGTCTTTATTCCCATTTCCATGCAGGTTCTGATTATACGTAGGGCTATTTCGCCTCGGTTGGCAATTAGTATTTTATTAAACATATTTGTGTATTTACGGTTTTTCTATGTAAAAAAGTACCTGATTGTATTCAACTGGCTGTCCGTTTTCAACCAGTATTTTAACGATTTTTCCTCCGACCTCTGACTCGATTTCATTCATTAACTTCATTGCTTCGATAATACATAATAAAGTGCCCTCCTTCACCGTTGAACCGACGTCTACGTATGGTTTTGCTTCCGGGGATGGCGATCTGTAAAATGTTCCTACCATCGGTGCCTTTACTTCAAATATTTTTGACATATTAAATTCTTCTGTTGATGTCGTAGGTTCAGGCTTTTCTTTTATCTCAGCCGGCTGGGGATTTATATTTGTTATGGACGGGTACGGTGTGATTATTTGAGTTGGTAATTGAGTTGCTATTTTTTGCTTCGGTTTGGAAAGACGGATTTTTGTACCTTCCTCCTCTATTTCAATTTCCGATAAATTGCTTGAATCAAGCATTTTTATTAATTTCTTTAAATAATTTAAATCCATAATTTTTATTTTATTTATTTATTAAAATACCTATGTTTTCATCCTTTCGATGTATTCACCGGTACGAGTATCGACTTTTATTACGTCTCCTTCATTTATAAAAAGGGGAGCGTTTACGATAGTACCTGTTTCAACTGTGACGGGCTTTGTGGCACCAGTGGCTGTGTTACCTTTTATTCCTGGAGGTGCAGAAGTTACCTTGAGTATAACATGGGGGGGTAATTCAAAAAATACGGGTTTTCCCATATTAAATAAAATTTGTACAATCTGACCTTCTTTCATGTATTTTCCTTGGTCACCTATAACTTCGTCCGGTAAGTGTATCTGGTCGAATGTTTCGTTTTCCATAAAATAAAAGTTCGACTGGTCTTTATAAAGAAATTGATAATTTTTCTGTTCCAGTCTCTCAATTATTATTTCCTCACCGGAACGGAAACGGTTTTCTATTGTCTTTCCGTTTTTCAGATTTTTCATCTTTACCTGATAAAATGCTCTCAGATTGCCCGGTGTACGATGCTCAACCGATATAACCGAATGTAATTCATTGTTAAATCTTATAGCTATACCAACTTTTAAATCGGAAGTAGTTGCCATATTGTACGAAATTATTAAAATAATAATAACAAAGATAATCATTTAAATAAAAAAAAACAAGTTTAAGAAAATTTTAAAAAATTGTTAATTTTTAGTTAAAATTGAACAAAATATGTTGAAATTCGTTCAAAAATTGATTATTTTTATCAAAAATTAACAAATTTTAAATTCCCGGATTTTGGGAAAAAAAATATATAAGGAGAAGAAAAATGGCTGTTAAAATTGGTATTAACGGATTTGGCAGAATCGGAAGACTGGTGCTGAAAAGAATGGAAATTATCGGCGGTTATGACATTATAGCAATTAATGATTTGACCGATGCAAATACTCTGGCACATCTTCTTAAATATGATTCTGTTCACGGAAAATTTCCCGGTGAAGTTAAAGCCGGAGAAAATTCAATTACGGTTAATGGTAAAGTAATAAAAATAATGGCGGAAAAAGATCCGACGAAACTCGGCTGGGGAAATTTGGGTGTTGATGTTGTGATTGAATCTACGGGAAAATTTACTAACAAAGAAAAACTTTCTTATCACCTGAGCGCAGGTGCTAAAAAGGTTATATTAACCGCCCCGCCAAAAGACGATATCGATGCAATCGTTGTCGTAGGTGTAAATGATTCAGACTTGAAACCGGAACATAAAATTATTTCCAATGCTTCCTGTACAACAAATTGTCTGGCTCCGATGGTAAAAGTTATAGATGATAATTTTGGAATTTTAAAAGGTTATATGACAACGATACACTCATACACAAATGATCAGGCTCTGCTTGACCAGCCGCACAAGGATTTGAGGAGAGCAAGAGCAGGGGCAATAAATATTGTTCCGACAACCACAGGAGCCGCTAAAGCAGTCGGAAAAGTAATACCGCACTTAAAAGGTCTGCTCGACGGATTTTCACTGCGTGTTCCTACCCCGGATGCTTCTATAACCGATTTTGTGTGTATTTTGAAAAAAGATACAACTAAAGATGAAATAAATACGGCGGTAAAAAAAGCATCTGAAACAACCCTTAAAAATATTCTTGAATATAGTGAAGAACCGTTGGTATCAACCGATATAATTGGTAATCCGCATAGCTGTATTTTCGATTCGCTTTCTACTATGTGTAACGGAAATCTGGCTAAGATAATCGGATGGTATGATAATGAATGGGGTTATAGCTGCAGAGTGGTAGATTTAATTAACAAGATAATTTAGTATTTATAAAAAGAGCAGTCAGGATTATTATTCCGGCTGCTCTTTGCTATACTTAAGGTGTCTGTTAGATTGGAATTCGCTGTGGCGAACAGTTTTACGGTGATTATTTGAATTAAACTTGAGGCGTCGATCGGATTCGAACCGATGCATAACAGTTTTGCAGACTGCTCCCTTAAGCCACTTGGGTACGACGCCTTAATAAACTTCGGTAATCTTCTTTTCTTAAATGAATTGAGCGGGAAACGGGATTCGAACCCGCGACATCAACCTTGGCAAGGTTGCGCTCTACCAACTGAGCTATTCCCGCATTTTTTCCTAAAATATACTGTCTAAAGAAATTATTCAAGTCTTAATACAGTGACAAGTATTTAATAAATTGTTTTTAAAAATTTACCGATAAATTTACAAACGGTGTAAGCGAATACCGGTTGTGTTTTACCGAATAAAGATTTTTTACTTCAAAGTTCGTTTTGAATGATATTTCTTTGTTATGCCGGGTGATGCTCCATGCTGCTTCGGCAGCACTTAATAAGTGATTTAATATTACCACATATAATGCTTTATCACCGTTTTTATAATAATCGTTTGCAAGTTGCCTCTCGTTCATATAATAATCAACCTGAGAAAGTCTGTATGTTCCGTATGTGTTCCTTGTAACATAATTTAAATCGGCGGTTGACCAGCCTGCAATGAACGTTTGGTATTTTCCGATAACTTCATAATATTGCTGCGCACCGTATTCGGGAAGAGTATGAGTAAAATTATTTGCGGGATCCGTAAGGCAGACATTTATCTGTGCTCTCAGTATTTCGAGGTTTGGAGTGTTTGGCTCTATGCTTCCGCTGCTCGAAAAATTTTCTCTCTTGAGCCAATCCGCAAATTGCCTGACGTTCCAGTTAGAATTTGCGTAATTTTGATATGATGTCGTTTGGTCATTGCCTTTCTTTTGATATATTCCGTAAGTTGTCCATAATCCTGCTTCGACTAAAAGAAATATTGCGGTTTTCCAGTAATCCTTTGCATAAAATTGTCCGGCTCCCGGTATAACTAAAGACATAGCTCCCCCGAGATATGGCGATTTTTCCGACTCGTAATTATCGGTTTTCTTCATAACATTCGATATAGTGTCATATTCGAATTTAACTGATTTATAAATTAATTCAAGTTCTGCGTCTTTGTTTGTATTTTGTGCTAAACAGAAATTGCTGTTTGCCAGTAAAATTAAACCTGCCGTAATTAAAACAATATATGCTGTTAAAATGGAATGTCTCATATTATTTGTAATATATTTTATTTAAAAAAAGTGCCTTTGATGGTAAATATGTAGTCCTGATTTTTTCTCCTTTTAAAAATTTGTCGGTTGTATCTTTTAAATCAAGCTTGTTTCTTCCGATGTCTACCAGACAACCTATTATTCCTCTTACCATAGAATGTAAAAACCTGCTTGCAGATATCTTGAATATCATGTCTCTTTTTCTGTTCCTGAAAGTATAGGTAATAAAATACAGATAACACATAAAATTGTGTTTGTCGGTTTTATTTTTACATAAAGAACGAAAACTTTTATATCCTGTTATTATTTTAATAAATTCGTCAATTTTTTTGAAATCTAAATCATAATTAAGCTTGTAATAGAATTGGTTTTCTACAGCTTTTTTGTCAGCCGATATTTTATATATGTACTCTCTTCTGATTGCCGAATATCTCGAGTGAAAATCGGTTCCTGCAATCATTAAATTTTTTATTGATATATCTTCCGGTAAAATCGAATTTAAAGAATATAAAAACTTTTTTTTTTCAAGTCGGTTTTCGGATTTGAAGTTGGCAACCTGATTTAAAGCATGAACTCCTGAATCCGTTCTCCCTGCTCCGGTTAATTTGATTTTCTTGCCTGTGATTTTTATAATTGAACTTTCAATAATATTTTGAATGGTTTTATCAGTGTTTTTTTGCTTTTGCCAGCCGAAATAATTTGTTCCTTTGTATTCAATAAGCAATTTATAATTATACATCTTCTTTTTTAAATACCAAAAATATCTATAGCGGCTAAAAAGTTTTTGTTACGCTTATCTGTATTCCATCGATTGGATTGCCGGGACTGCCGATAAAACTTGTATTAATCCTTATACTCTGGTTGTCAAGCTTGTTGTTTTCCTTGTTGACAATTAATATCGAACTTAATCCGCTTGCCAGTCTGTTGATAATCATACCCATGGCAAAAATTACTCTTGAGTTGTATATCCTTTCACTTTTTTTTCTCTGGCTTTCGTATGTGTCTTTGTTTGGTGAATTGTTCCAATTCCAGTAATATTTTTCTATGTCTGCGTAAATTTTAGAGTATTCGCCTTTTCTCAATTTCTCGTTGTTGTATTCGAATATGTTCATGAAACTCCCTATGTTTGTGTAATAATCGTCGTTTTTACCGCTCTGATTAAATGAGGCGTTTACCGAAGCAAAACTTCTCGCATCGTCACGAACCGAATTTCCATACAAATTCATTGTTATTAATCCGACCCATGATGCAACTTCACCTGCGAAAAAATATTTTCCTATATCCATCCTTTCTGCGTAATAATGCCCTGCTCCCGGAAGTATTAATGAAAATAACAGAGCAAGCCCCGAAGACTTCTTTTCTGTGTATAACGGCTTCTGAAATATTTTTCCGTTCATTGTATCGCTCAATGCTTTTGATTCGGTCGGTGTCTTAAATATTCTTGTGCTTACTTGAGAATGTATCACGGGACTTGTGTTATCCTTACTTGTTTCTTCCTGCAGCAGGTACTGTGAATAAATAAGCGAAGGAAGAATAAATATTAAAAAAGTTAAAATTAATTTTTTCATTTTGTTTTTCCTTTATCTAAAGCGGTATTCATAATTTTAAGAAATTCCTCCGGTTCCACGAATCCCGTAACTTTTAATTCTTTGTATTCTGTTCCGTCGGAATTGAGAAATATTACTGTCGGTAATCCTTTGATGTCGAATTCTCTCCATATCTCTTCTCCTCCTGAGGTCAGGTCTACTTTGATATTATTGAAACTTTTTGATAATTCTATTACTTTTTCGTCTGTATATGTATATTTTTCTAATTCTTTGCATTGCGAACACCAGACTGCCGTAAAATCGATAATAACCGGTTTGTTTTCCGATTTGATACTGTTTCGGATTTCCTGTACTGTTTTTAATTCCGACCAGATGTAAAGTTCTGCTTTTTGTTCCGGTTTAATGTTGTATGTACCATAGACTATTGCAAGTATTGCCGCTATGTATTTGAATTTTGTAAATCCGCGGGAGGAAACACCTTTCCTGTCTATTAAAATTAAATATACACCGGAAAAAATTATATATCCCGGAAATAAATATTTGAAAAATTCTTTCGGAATTAAGGGCTCTAATGTATAAATTGCCAATCCGATCAAGATAAAACCAAAAATTACTTTGATTCCTTCCATCCATTCCCCTGAACGGGGAAGTTTACTTATAAGAGTTGATGAAGATGCAAGAATAATATAAGGGAAACCTAAACCCATTGATAAAACAAAAAATAACAAGAATCCTAAAAAAGCATCTCCTTTGCTGCCGACATAAACCAGTAAGCTCAGGACAAAAGGACCGATGCAGGGAGCAGCAATAAATCCTACCAGCAGACCCATGAAAATTGCGCCTCCGTATCCCGGTCTGTTTTTATTTCCTGCAAGGGCTATTTTCTGAGGAATTCTTATTTCAAACAGTCCGAACATACTTGTTGCAAGAGTCACAAATATCAAGGAAATTATTACAATAACTATGGGATTTTGTAGTGCCGCCCCGAATATCTGTCCCGTTAAAGCTGCCAGGACTCCTAAAACTGAATACGTAATTGACATTCCTAGCGCATAGAATATGCCAATTAAAATTTTTTGAAATTTGTTTCCTTTGCTTTGTGCTCCGAAATAACTGATGGTAATCGGAATCAACGGATAAACACATGGAGTAAGGTTTAAAGCTAATCCTCCGAGGAAAATAAAAATGAGTGCTATTATGAAACCCTTTTCTTCAAATAAATTTGAAACCCTGTCCTCATCCTTATATTGTAATTGTGTATCTTTTGTCTGAAAACTTTCTTCCTTACTCTTATCTGAACTGTCCGGTTTGAAAAATCCTGAATAGTCGATTTTATTGAAAACTTGGCTGTTTATTGTTTTTTCTGTATTTATTTCAGAAATAGTGATTTCTGTTTCTTGTGTTATAGTTTCAGGCGGCAGACAGGTCTTGTCATCACAAGCCTGATACGTAATTGTCACAGGTAATTTGTATATCCCGGGTGGTAATTTTCTTTTTGGGCTAATATCTGCACCTATTACAATTTCACCTATGTAAGTTCTGATGGTCGTACCTGTACTCTTAAAAGTGTAGACAGTGTCAGGTGGATAATAAATATTTGATAAATTCCAGTCCTGCGAATTTACTTCAACAACGGTTTTAATGTATCCCTCATCATCGGTTTTATATGAATTTATGTGATACTGAGGTTTAATTTTCAATACTACTGCGGTTTTTAAAGTCTCTGTCGGTGTGTAGGATTCTTTATTTGTATAAATGCTGTAGTTCAGGAATTTTGTATCCTTACCCTGTGAAAGTATTGTGCTGCTGAATGAAAGGATTAATATAATCAGAATGTAAAATGATAAAAGTAATTTTTTCATAAACAATATATATCTCAATAATATATCAATATATTAATATATCAATTTATAATAAATTCAAATCTTAATAAGTTCAAAATATGAACTAATTTGTATCTTTTTCGTTTAAACCTGTAAATATAACTGATATAATTTATTAATAAAACTTGATTTTCTATGTACTTTTTTGTTATATTTGTATAGAAACACCGTGAAAAATAATAATGTTAAATAATATATAAGGAGGAAAAGAAGTGAAACCTTCAGCAAAAAATAAAGCAAAAAGTGATAATCCTTTAAGTGAATTAATTGACGACGAAGTATTTAACACTCTGAAGAAATATAAGTTATTGGATGAAAAGGCAATTAGAGATTATAAAATAAGGCAAATGTATAAAGATATGAGAAGAGAAATGAGTGCCGGTGAAGCTATTGATAAAATTCAGGAATTATTTCCTTATCTTCAATTTGATACAATCAGAAAAATTGTATATCAGGTATCTAAATAATTGTATTACAGCAATTTAAAAGAGCCGGTAGTCACCGGCTTTTTTATTTTTTAAATAGATTGCCATGCTATTGGATTGCAAAATTCTTGAAACGAAGATAGTCGAATTCCTGCGGGAGGAAACATCGAAAGCAGGGATTAAAAAAGGCGTCCTTGGATTGTCCGGAGGTATAGATTCGGCACTTTCCGCATTTTTAACAGTTAAAGCTTTGGGAAAAGATAATCTGTTATGTGTCCTGATGCCTTATAAAACAGGAAGCAGGGATAGTATAACGGATGCCGTTAAAGTTATTGATAAACTGCAGGTGCGGTACCAAACAGTCGAAATCACTCCTATGGTCGATTCATGTATTAAAGTTATTAATGATTCGGAAATGTCAAATATCAGGAAGGGGAATATAATGGCAAGAATCCGTATGATTACATTATACGATATTTCACACAGGGAAAATGCACTTGTTATAGGGACTGGTAACAGAACCGAAATATATCTTGGATATACGACTGTCTACGGTGATTCAGCCTGCGCATTGAACCCTATAGGAGGTCTGTATAAAACTCAGGTAAGAGCATTGTCCAGATGTTTGGGAGTACCGGAGGAGATACTGAATAAAAAGCCGACAGCGGACTTATGGAAAGGTCAGACTGATGAAGGAGAGATGGGAATTACTTACGAAGAAGCCGATAAATATCTGTATAATAAATTTGACTTAAAGAAATCGCAGAATGAACTTTTATTAATGGGTTTTACTCAGGAATTTATCGATAGAATTGAATATATGATTAAGAAAAATCGGTTTAAAAGTAAAATGCCTCCGGTTGCGGTAATCTGAAATTTTTAGTGCAATTGTTTTATTTATGCTCTGGGGTGGTACATCCTGTGAACTTCTATCAAATACTCTCTGTCAATGTGTGTATATATTTGAGTTGTGGAAATATCGGAATGACCAAGCAGTTCCTGTATAATCCTGATATCAGCTCCGCCTTCAAGCATATGTGTGGCAAATGAGTGCCTGATTGTGTGCGGATGTATCTTCTTTCTTATACCGGCAAGTGAGCAGTATTTCTTTGTGATATTGAGAATCGCCATTCTTGACATTTTATTTCCGCGGAAATTTAAAAAAAGTATGTTTCCCGAAGTTTTATTCTTTAATTTTTCCCTGCTTTCCGTTATGTATTTGGTAAGTGACTCTATTGCTTTCCGACCTATAGGAATTATTCTTTCTTTTGAACCCTTGCCGATTACCCTTATGTATTCCTCGTCGTAATATATGCTCGGTAATTCAATATTAATTAATTCTGATACTCTTACCCCGGTTGCATACATCACTTCCAGAATTGCCTTGTCTCTTAGTTCCAGAATATTACCTGTATCCGGAATTTCCAACACTCTTTCGATTTCTTCCCTTGTAAGTATTTCCGGTAATATCCTTGCTGTTCGCGAAGACTCGATGTTCTCTAATGGATTGTATTCTATCATGTCTTCGTTTACTAAAAACCTGAAAAATGACTTTAGTGTTGAAATATTTCTATTTATGGATGCTGAAGAAAACTTTTCACCGGTTCTGGAATCGGATTTTCTCAGGAATGAAATGTACTTGTTAATTAAATTTTCGTTTACATCCTTGATTGACGAAATTAATTTTACATTCGTTAGATAATCGAAAAATTTTTTCAGGTCATAATCGTATGATATAACTGAATTTTCTGATAAGGATTTCTCAATCTTCAGATAATTTAAAAATAATTTTTTGTAAGTATCGAATTCGCTCATTTGCTCTTGTTACCTGTTTTCGATTGCTCAAATGTAAAAAATCTAATTGTTTGATTGTTCGGGATATTTGATTCTCTGGTGATGGATACCTACAAGAATCTTAAGAAAAGCTAATTTTATTTTTGTCAGGTCTTTTAAAGTTAAATCGCAGTTGTCAAGTTCTCCGTCAACGAGTCTTTTGTTAATTATTTCGTCTATTTTATCTTCAAGCTTTCCGGGTGTCGGGTCTTCTATTGTTCTTGTAGAAGCTTCAATGGTATCGGCTAACATTGCTATCGCTGTTTCCCTTGTATTCGGCTTAGGTCCGGGATACCTGTAAATGTAATCATGAATGTCCTCTTTATCTTCGTCAACCAGATTCTTTGCTTTGTTGTAGAAATATGAAACAAGATTTGTGCCGTGATGCATCGGTATGAAGTCTATTACTTCTTTGGGTAGTTTGTATTTTTTGGCAAGTTCAATGCCGTCTTTGACATGTGAAATTATCAGCTTAACGCTGATATTTGGTGTTAAATTTTCGTGTCTGTTGATTCTTTCAAGCTGATTTTCAATAAAATATTCAGGTTTGTTGATTTTTCCTATATCATGATAATAACATCCGACCCTTGCAAGGATTCTGTTTGCTCCTACTGCCTCTGCTGCTGCTTCTGCAAGATTGCCCATGACAACACTGTGATGAAAGGTGCCGGGTGCTTTTGCCGATAACTCTTTTAATAGCGGATGGTTGAAATCCGCAAGTTCAAGTAAAGTTAAATCGGTTGTTATTTTAAAAACTCTTTCGTAGAATATCAGAAGACCATAAGCAAGAATTGGTGATATTATTGCATTTACTCCCCCAAAAATCATTTCTGTTGCAATCTTCGAAGTAGTGTCGCTTCTGTCAAGTCCGAAAGCCAGTATGGGTATCAGATATCCGAATAAAATAAAATAAAATGAACGGAAAATTTGTGTGCGGTTTTTTATATCCCTGACGCTGAAAATTGCAAGTGTGCCACCGCAAAAAGATATGAATAATAATGTATAGTCTCCCCCTCTTACTGATGAAACCAGAAAACATATAATAATTATTGCAAAAAATGCAAGTCTTGAATCAAAAATTATCGTGAGTAAAATCGAAGCTACCGATACGAAAATAAGAAGCTCTACCGGATATTTAATGTTTAAATGCAAACTTATATAGGAAAAAAGTGAAATCAATATTATGATTGATGAAATCAGCAGAAGCTTTGAATTATCGGAGAAAATATCTCTTCTGATAATTTTCAGGAAAATTCCGAATACAAACAGCAAAATCAATACAAGCAATAATTTTCCAAGAAACTGAAGAAAATAATCCTGAACGCCTATTCTTGTCAGTCTTACCTTTTTGAAAGATTCGAGTTTTAATTTTGTTTCCTTTGTAATCGGATCATGTTTGCTGACTATCCTTTCGTTTTCCATTACAATCCCTATTGTCTTCGGAATCTGGTCTACACGGCTCTCTGTTTCGAGTTCTGTAAGATTTTTATCGTATATTAAGTTTTCTTTGATAAAATATCTGGCAATTTCCGAAGTAATACCTCTGATAAAAGGATTTTCCATTAACACGTTCAGTCTTTCGCTGATGATATTTGTTATTTCGGTTCGGTCATATACTCTTGTCAGCGATTCTGATTTTAAAATTTTTTGGTCTTCGGTTTTTATGAAAATATCGGGAGTCTTAATATCTGATTTGTTAAGATTTAATATTTTATTTTGCGATAAATCCTGAATTACTCTGTCGGTTGTAGAAATGAAATTCTGGTACTCTGTGTTGTTTTCAATTGGCTTTGATTTGTATAACCTAAATAAGTTTACCCACTGTTCCTTCGTAAATTGAATCTGAATTTTATTCTTAAGTTCATCCAGCTCAGCTGAGTTAATTATTTCGTCATTTTCTTTATCGAGACTCTTTGCTTTGAAAAGGACTTTGTTTATGTTTTGAAAAAAAAGTCTGAGAGAATCTTTATATTGCGATGACATAACTGTTCTGTCTGTAAAAACCGGCTCCACACTGTTGATTGCTTTTTGCTTTTCTGTCTCGTATTCCTGCTCGTCTTTATATATGGGAAATGTGAACGGTGCTATCAGATCTTCATCAGTCCAGACCGTTCCTATCTCGTATTTTACTTCATAATTTTTTACGTTCGGCAGAAGCAAACTTATTATGATTATGGTAATAAATACAATTAGTGATTTAACGTAAATGTCATTTGTCAGGTCAATTTTGCTTTTTTGAAGCAAATTAATTTTTTCTAAAAAACTCATTGTGCTCTATAAGTATACTCCACGAAAATAAAATAATGTAACTGAATATTAACCCGTTGTTCTGTTTTTTAAATTTCTGTTTTGGTCGTGTAAATTACTTTTTTGTCTTTTATGTATTTTTCAAATAATTCCGATATAATTTCTCTGATGCTGTCATCCTGTGTGTCATCGAATTTTTCGAGTTCTTCTTCCGAATTGCATATAAAAATTTCGGAAAAATTGTTTTGTTTCTTGGTGTTTTCGAAAACAGAATAATTAATGTCAAATTTTTCGTTTATGAGGGATTTTAGCTTTATTATGGTATCGATATACTCTTCGCGCTTTTCCGGATGAATGCTGTAATTAATCTCAAATAATACCTTCTGCATTAATGGTTAAATTTTATATTTAAAAAAATCGTTTAATATCTTTTAAGATATACATCTATTAATAAAACTGAAAGTCAAATTTTAGCATAATTATTAAGTATTAATTAAATAATATATATATTAATTTATTAAAAAAACAATAACTTTGTCGAATAAACTTGTAAATGAAAAAAGCCCCTATTTGCTTCAGCATTCGGAAAATCCCGTCAACTGGTATCCATGGGGTGACGAAGCAATAAATAAAGCTAAGTCTGAAAATAAACCGATTTTTTTATCAATCGGATATTCCTCGTGCTATTGGTGCCACGTGATGGAAAGAGAGGTTTTTGAAAATGTAGAAATAGCATCTTTGATGAATGAGTATTTTGTTAATATAAAGGTTGACAGAGAAGAAAGACCTGATATCGATAAAATATATATGACGGCTCTGCAGTCAATGACAGGTATGGGCGGGTGGCCGCTCAATATGTTTCTGACTCCGGATTTAAAACCCTTCTATGGCGCAACTTATATTCCCCCCAGAGAAAAATACGGAAGAGCAGGTTTTGAGGATATTATTAAAAAAATTACTGAACTCTGGAGTGATTCAAGAGAAGAAATTATTACAAGCAGCGAGAAAATAACCGGAATTCTTTCCAAGACAATGCTAAGAAATCCGTCTGATGTCGTGAGTACAGAAAAAACATCTGATTTATTTGAAAAGTTATTTGAACAGTGTGAAGGATTATATGATGAGGAAAACGGAGGATTCGGAACCGGAAATAAATTCCCCAGACCTGTTTTGCTGAATTTACTTGTCGCATATTATTACGAATACGGCAATGTTAAAGCTCTCGATATGGTAACCTATACTCTGAAAAAAATGTTTGAAGGAGGTATATACGACCGGCTTAGAGGTGGTTTCCACAGATATTCGGTGGATATTTACTGGAGGGTACCGCATTTTGAAAAAATGCTGTACGATCAGGCACAGCTGGCTGAATTGTATTTTGATGCATTCCTCGTTTCAAATGAACGGCTGTTTGTTGAGGCGGGAACAGATATCCTGAACTATATGGAAAATTATTTAAAAAATCAGGATGGAGCTTATTTTTCAAGTGAAGATGCGGAAAGTTTGGAAGACCGGAACGAAAATGCGGAAAAAAAAGAAGGGGAATATTATTTGTGGGATTGGGAAGAAGTACGGAATTTAGCAGGAAAAAATGCTGATGTGATAATGTATCATTTCGGAATAATGCACGGGGGAAATACTATTTATGACCCTCATAATGTTTTCGGTTCGAAAAATGTTTTGTATATTGCAAATGATGTATATAGTACTTCGAAAAAATTTAATATTACACACGAAGAAGTACAGAAAATTATTAAAGATTGCAGTAATAAAATGCTGATACATAGAAATAAAAAACCGAAACCGGGTTTGGATAATAAAGTATTAACTTCCTGGAACGCACTGGCAATCTCTGCTTTAACAAAAGCTTTCAGGGTTACGGGCAAGGACTCTTATCTGAAATCAGCACTTAAAACGGCAGACTTTATTATAGAAAAACTTTATGACAAAGTTGATAAAATATTATATCACAGGTATTGTGAAGGCGAAGTAAAATTTAAAGGAACTCTGGAAGATTATTCGTATTTCATAAAAGCTTTAATTCAATTGTATGAAATAAGTTTTGAACTAAAATATCTTGACCTTGCATTGGAATTAAATGAACTGGTTATTGATAAGTTTTATGATAAAGAAAACGGAGGGTTCTTTAATACGGAAAGCAATGAAAAAGACATAATTCTGAGAATAAAAGATATTTATGACGGAGCAGAACCTTCCGGGAATTCAATTCAGCTGTTGAATATTCTATATATATCTAAAATTACAGGTGATAAGAATTATTTAAAATACTTTGAAAATACTTTTTCTTTATATTACGATGAAATAAAAAAAATGCCGTTTTCATATCCGAATATGCTGTATGTACTTTTATTGTCCGCTTTGTCTTTCAGGGAAATTATATTTACAGGTGATAAAAATTCACAGGAAGTTAAAGATATACTGAGGTATATCAATGAAAAATATTTGCCCGATAAAGTAATATTGAATGCTTGTCCGCAAATGTCGGATAGATTTGAATATCTGAAAAAAATGGAATTAAATTCTCTTGAAATTAAATTCTATGTTTGCAAAAATTATTCTTGTAAATTGCCTGTATCGGATTTAAATAGTATTAAAAAATTAATTTAATATAAAAATGATATTTGATTTTGAATTGATAAAAAATTTTTATAAGGAGTATTCAAAAAAAGTAGACAGTATAAAAAATACTTATAAGAGAGCTTTAACCTTGTCGGAAAAGATATTATTTTCTCATTCATATAAAATTGTACAAAATCCGCTTAAAAGAGGTGAAGATTTTTCTGAATTCGTTCCGGACAGAATCGCTATGCAGGATGCAACGGCGCAAATGGCTTTGCTGCAATTTATATCAGCAGGGATTCCGAGAGTAAAAGTACCGGTTACAATACACTGCGACCATTTGATACAGGCAGAGAAGGGTTCGAAAGATGACCTGTTAAGAGCATATGAAAATAATAATGAGGTTTTTGATTTTCTGAAATCTGCTTCACAAAAGTATGGCATCGGATTTTGGGAGCCCGGTGCAGGAATTATTCATCAGGTTGTTCTGGAAAATTATGCATTTCCCGGAGGTCTGATGATCGGGACGGATTCTCATACGCCTAACGCCGGAGGACTGGGAATGCTCGCAGTAGGTGTCGGAGGTGCCGATGCTGTCGATGTTATGGCAGGCTTTCCGTGGGAATTGAAAATCCCGAATATTATCGGGGTTCATCTGACAGGAAAGTTAAAAGGATGGACTGCACCTAAGGACGTGATATTGAAACTTGCGGGAATATTAACTGTGAAAGGCGGTACTGACCATATTATCGAATATTTCGGGGAAGGTGCCGGAACTATATCCTGTACCGGTAAAGCAACTATCTGTAATATGGGTGCGGAAATCGGCGCAACAACTTCCATATTTCCGTTTGACAATAAAATGTATCAGTATCTTGTACATACAGGAAGGAAAGATGTGGCTGAAATGGCAAATGACATTATGGAGTTTCTTGTCCCGGATTCGAATTCCGATAAATATTATGATAAAATAATCGAAATTAATCTCAGTGAACTCGAACCGCATATTAACGGTCCGTATACTCCCGATCTGGCTACTCCTGTTTCAAAATTCGGAAGTTTTATCATGGAAAACGGGTATCCCGAAGAGCTTAAAGTGGCTTTAATCGGCAGCTGTACAAACTCATCTTATGAAGATATGGAAAGAGCTTCTGGTATTGCAAAACAAGCTTACCGAAAAGGCTTGAAAGCAAAATCCGAATTTGTTATTACTCCTGGCTCCGAATTAATTAGAGCAACTTTGGAACGAGACGGTCAGCTCGATGATTTTGCAAAAATCGGAGGTCTTGTTCTCGCTAATGCCTGCGGACCTTGTATCGGACAATGGAAGAGGCATGACGTAAAAGAAAATGAGAAAAATTCGATTTTGACTTCATATAACAGGAATTTTTCTAAAAGAAATGACGGAAATTCTGCAACTCATTCCTTCGTTGCCTCACCGGAGATTGTTACTGCTTTTGCCCTGGCTGGAAAACTAACTTTCAATCCGTTTACCGATTCTCTTGTTAATGATAAAGGCGAAAATGTAAATCTGGAAGAACCGTCGGGAAAAGAATTACCTGCAAGGGGTTTTATCGGTAAAAGAAACGGGTACATCGCACCGCTTTCTGAGAGTAAAGATATTAAAGTAATAATTAAAAAAGAAAGTCAGCGGCTGCAAAAACTGAAACCCTTTAAACCTCCTGTAATCCCTGATGATTTTAAGAATTTATTGCTATTAATTAAAGTAAAAGGAAAGTGTACTACCGACCATATATCTATGGCAGGTCCATGGTTGAAATACAGAGGACATCTGGATAATATCTCAAACAATATGTTCATTGGTGCGGTGAATTATTTTAATAATAGAATGAATCTTGTTAAAAATATTTTGACAGACCGTTATGAACAGGTCCCCGATGTAGCAAGATATTATAAGAAAAATCGAATCGGCTGGATGGCAGTCGGAGAAGATAACTACGGTGAAGGTTCTTCGAGAGAACATGCCGCTATGGAACCAAGGTATCTTGGGGGAAAAGTTATTATAGCAAAATCATTTGCAAGAATACATCTGACAAACCTTAAAAAACAGGGATTACTTGCTTTAACATTTCAGAATCCTGAAGATTACGAAAAAATTCTCGAAGAGGATAAAGCTGATATAAATGTTGAAAACTTTAAACCGGGTTTGCCGCTGGAAATGACATTAAAACATAATGATAATTCTTCGGATATTATCTTTCTGAACCATTCTTTCAATTACCAGCAGATAGATTGGTTTATGGCGGGTTCGGCATTGAATATGATTTCGGGGAAGAAAAATCAGATTTGTTAACGGGAAAAACTTCAGCTTTGTTATTGTGGTACCTTGTTCTTTTTTTTGATTCTTATCTCCAGATTATGTCTTTTAATGAATAATTCTCCCATCGTTGCTCCTAAAGTAAAAATAATCGAAATGATGTATATCCATAGGAATATTATTACGATTGCGGCAAATGTGCCGTAGATTTTCCCGTAATTTGAATACTGAAAAATATAAAGTGTGAAAAAGTATTTTGAAATTTCAAATAATAGACTTGTTATAAAAGATGCAAAAAATATTGCTCTGTAAGGAATTTTAAAATGCGGTACATGCCTGAATAGAATGAAAAACAAAAGAAAAGTCGTTATAAATCCGAAAACAAAAGTGCCGATGCTTTGAAAAGATGTTAAGTCAAATTTTACTCCCAAAATTTCGGGTTCGTATATATGAATTATTTGCGTAGCGGAAGTTATAATGATTGACAACAGAAACAGAATTATGAAAATTATTACCAGAAAAAAATCCTTCAATTTTCCGACTACAAAATTATGTTCTTCCGAGTAATTATATATCTTATTCATCGTATCCCGCATGCTTGCAAACAGTCCGCTTATCGTCCAAAACAGTCCTACGACTCCTATTATTCCTGTCGTATATGTGTTTTTTATTAATTCTTCCGCTCTTGCAATTAATTCCGTTAAAATAGTTTCTTTAAATTCCTGTGATACAGGTAATATTATATTAAGCTGATAATTTATTTTTGACAAAATATCGGTTTTATCCAGATATACTCCCAAAATTGTGAGAACAACAAGAAAAAAAGGTATAAGACTGAAAAGAAAATTAAATGCTATCCCCGAACCGAATGTCCATAGAAAATCTTTGTCGAGCTTTATGTAAAGATTTTTTAAGTAGTATTTAAAAGAAGAAAATACGTTGCAGGGTTTTAAAAATTCAATTTTCATAAATACATTTTCGTAAATACAATAATAAATTTTTTAAAAATTAATTACAATTAACAAATAATCAAATAATATATGTGTTTGGTTAAAAATAAAGTAAGCAGAAAAATTCACAATTTTCAGGTTCTATATTAATATGCTTGCTTTGATAGAGTGCATATATTTTGTCGGTTTGTAATTCGGTTTTAATGTATGTGTAAAGTAAATCTCTTGTTGCTTTCTATGAAAATATTGATTGATGAAGTATCTGAAAATAAAATATAAATATTGGTTGTTACTTTATTATTAATCAGAATAAATTTATTAATTTATTTTAACCTATTATTACATTATTATTGTATAACTTTTTTTAAAAATTAAATAATTTATTTTGAAACATCTAATTATTCCCGTACTGCTGGCAATTTTCCTGTCTTTTTCTTTAATATCATGCAGTAAAGATGATAGTACAACATCATCTCAAAGCAGCGTAAATATTGTCAGAGCCGCTTCATTGAATGATACATTCAGACTGGAGTTTGAAATTTCAGGGACAACAAACTCACAGACTTATTTATATGATTTGTTTTTTGCGACTAATTCTTTCTACGTCAGACCCTCAATTAGTACTTTTTCGAACGGACAAATTACTATGAACGTGCTGAGAGATACAGTTATTTTATACTCACGGATATATAACGGTCTGATATCATTACCCGACTCCGCATTCGGAAATCCGAATAAAGTAAATTTTATCTTTAATAACTGTGCGGGTAAGGGAAATATAAATCTCGAGGCAAAATAAACTATAACTTTTTGGTCAACTCGGCAAAAGAATTCGGAGTTTCGAATATTTTGACCGTTATTTCCCTTATGTTTTTAAGGTTCTTTCTTCTCAGTGAAACCGATATTTTTTCGGTAAAATCATTGCATATGTTTTCAACCGTGGAGTAATAATTGACTTTCACGGTTTTCATTTCGTTATCACTGAGAAATTTTAATAATTTTTTATCACCGGACCAGCACAGGAATGCATGGTCGTATTGTTCGAGTATCGGCTTTATTATAATATTTAAATCGTAAAAATCAATCATCATTCCGCTGTTTAAAGGTTCTCCTTCGAGTTCCACAATCATCTTATATGAATGACCGTGTATATTTTTACATGGTCCGTTGTGGTTGGGTAACCTGTGACCCATTTCCCAGTTGTATTGTGTTGATATCCTCATAATTTTAAATCCTTATTTTCATTCTGGCATCTAAAATCTTGCAGTTTTCTTTTTCAGGTTTTAAAATAAAGGGGTTAAAATCAATCTCGGTAAACTCCGGAAAATCATTTATCAGATTTGATAATTTCGTTAAATTTTCTTCGAGATACTTAAAATTAACGGGTAGATTTCCACGTACCCCTTTTAAAATTTCATATCCTTTGATATCCTGGTATAATGATTTAATATCTGCTGAAGATAAAGGATGCAGTCTGAATTTTACATCTTTGAATATTTCTACTAATACTCCTCCGAGCCCGAACATAATTAAATGTCCAGCAGATTTATCCTTTATAACTCCGAGAATAGTTTCGATTCCGCCTTTAATATATGGCTGTATTAAAAATCCTTCAAGCTTTTTGTCAAGATTTTTTTCTTTTAAATTCGAAATTACTTTATTTTCTGCCTGTATAAGCTCGTCTTTATTCTTAATGTCAAGTATCACGCCTCCGGCATCCGATTTATGTAATAATTCCTTTCCAACCGATTTAATGACAACTGGAAAACCTACTTTTTCCGCATAATCAACCGATGTTTTTGTGTCTTTTGCCGTTAAAGATTCTACAATCGGTAATTCGTATGCCGATAGTATTTCGTATATATCATCGAAATCAAGATAAAATTCTCCTTTACCTTTATGCCTGTTTAATATATCCGATACTTTTTGTTTTGAAGTTTCTTTGATAATGCTTTCGATGGATTCTTCCGGAGATATTTTTTCTTTAATTAGTTTGTATTTATGCATTTCTCCGATTACTCTCGCCGCTGATTCGGGGCTGTTAAATATCGGCGGATGTACTTCTAACAATTTGCTGAGCTCTGATATGTTTTCATCCTGAGACATAAAAACAAAAATTGCCGTCTTGTTGAATTTATTTGCTGCTTCGCAAACATATTTACCTATCTCAATAGTATCGTACATCAGCGGAGGTCCGAGTATTACTATCAAAGCATCAATATTATTGTCTTGAAGCATTATTTCGGTAGCTTTTCCGTAAGCTTCTGCGTTTGCGGCAGGCAGTAAATCTACCGGATTGTGTAAGGATGCCTCAGGAGATGCAAATTCTGAAATGCTTTTTATTGTATTTTCTTCCAGCGTGGGAATTATTAATCCTGATTTTTCCGCTTCGTCAACCGTCAAAATTGCGGGACCGCCTGCATTAGTAAGTATGCCTAACCTGTTACCCATAGGTATAAATGTTCTGTCAAATGATTTGGCAAGGTCAAACATTTGTTCTGTACTGTCAACCCTGATTACTCCCGACTGTTCAAATATTGCGTTTACTATTGTGTCAGTGCTTGCAAGTGCTCCCGTATGTGATGAAGCGGCTTTCATTCCGGCAGTGGTCTTTGCAGCTTTAATTGCTATTATCGGTTTTATTTTACTTGTCTCTTTGGCAATTGTCATAAATTTCCTTGAATCTGATAATGACTCCAGATATAATGTTATAACCTTTATGTCTGAATTGTTTTTCCAGTATTCCAGTATTGTGTTTTCCGAAATATCAGCTTTATTCCCGATACTTATAAACTGTGAAAGCCCTATGTCGAATTTTTTAATTATCTTTAATACGGCAGCTCCCAGCGCTCCGCTCTGTGAAATAAAACCTATTCCTCCTCTGTGAGGCTCGCCCTGAACAAACGTACAATTCATGTTTACCCCGGGCTTTGTGTTGATTAGTCCCATGCAATTCGGACCGACAAGTCTGATTTTATATTCATTAATCTTTTTAATAAGTTGTTCTTCCAGTTCTTCGCCTTCTTCTCCGGTTTCTTTAAAACCGGCAGTAATCAATATAACCGATTTTATTTTTTTTCTGTGACAATCTTCTATTGCCTGAATCACAAACTGCTTTGCTACCATTATAATCACAAGGTCAATATCATCATGAATATCTGCCAGCGATTTGTAAGCTTTTATGCTGTGAACAAATTCTGCTTTCGGATTAACGGGAAAAATTTTTCCCTCATAACCGAAATTAAGCAGGTTTCTTACAAGTTCATGACCTAAAGTTTTCTTTTTTGAAGAAGCTCCGATAATTGCGATGGATTTTGGATAGAATATCTTTTGTAATTCTTCTGACATAAAATTTTAAAATTTTCTTTTAATTAAAAAAAATCCCCTTCTCACCTCATGTATTAATTCTACATATCGGAATTTTTCCATTTTTACATTTTTCATTTTACATTTAACATTGGAAAGTCTGTCGTCCTGTCCGCCGTGGTAGATGTTTCAGGATCTGATTTGTCCAATATTATATATTAATTTAATCAATTAACTCTTTAATAAAAATTCACAAAATGTAACAAAACTTGAATTGAATAAGGTTAAAAAAATTGGTAAATTTATATAAAATTAAACGTTTTTTAACATCTTATATTACGGGGTTGTAGCTCAGCTGGTAGAGCATTTCGTTCGCAACGAAAGGGTCGCCGGTTCGACTCCGGTCAACTCCACTAATTTGGTTTTCTAATTTGTTTTATTTTAATTTTTTACACTTCAAAATAATAAATGAATCCATAAGGGGATTTTAAAGGTTGGAAAATAATGTTCAAAGAAAAAATTATTCCTGTCAATATTGAAGATGAAATGAAAACTTCATACATCGATTATTCGATGTCTGTTATTGTATCACGTGCTTTACCTGATGTTAGAGATGGTCTGAAACCGGTTCATAGAAGAGTCCTGTTCGGTATGAATGAACTTGGACTCGCTTCAAATAAACCGTATAAAAAATCCGCGAGAATTGTCGGTGAAGTACTCGGTAAGTATCATCCGCACGGTGATAAAGCCGTGTATGATACAATGGTCAGAATGGTGCAGGATTTTTCGTTAAGATACACTCTTGTGGACGGTCAGGGGAATTTCGGCTCTGTTGACGGTGATTCTCCGGCGGCAATGAGATATACAGAAGCAAGACTTTCAAAAATTGCAGAGTCAATACTGACTGACCTGGAAAAAAATACCGTGAATTTCGTTCCGAATTTCGACGACACTCTTAAAGAACCCGAAGTTCTGCCGTGCTCGTTTCCGAATCTGCTTGTTAATGGCTCTAACGGAATTGCAGTCGGTATGGCTACTAATATTGCACCTCATAATCTCGGTGAAATAGTTGACGGACTCCTCTATTTAATTAAAAATCCCGATGCCGAAATTAAGAAATTAATGAAATATGTTACTGCTCCTGATTTTCCGACCGGCGGCATTATTTATGGATATGAACCCGTTATGGAAGCTTATACTACGGGTAAAGGAAAAATAATCTTAAGAGCTGATGCTGCAATTGAAATAGATAAAAACGGACGTCAAAGCATTATTATTAAAGAAATTCCGTATCAGGTCAACAAAGCGAGTCTTATAGAGAATATTGCGGACCTTGTAAGAGATAAAAAAATTGAGGACATTGCTTCCATTAACGATGAAAGCGACAGGGATGGAATGAGAATTGTAATCGGTTTGAAAAGAGATGCTAATCCTCATGTAATACTCAATAATCTCTTTAAACATACTTCTATGCAGGTTACTTTTGGCATTATTAACCTTGCTCTCGTTGACGGTATCCCGAGAATCCTTGACCTGAAAGATATGATGCAATATTTTATTAAGCATCGTCTTAATATTGTTGTCAGAAGAACAAAGTTCGATCTTGATGCTGCCGAGAAAAGAGCTCATATACTCGAAGGATACATAATTGCACTTGATAATATCGACGAGATTATTAAGTTGATAAAAAAATCAAAAGACGTTCCTTCGGCAAGAGAAGGATTAATGAAGAAATTTAAATTATCCGAAATTCAGGCACAGGCAATTCTGGATATGAGATTGCAAAGATTAACCGGACTCGAAAGAAAAAAAATTGAAGAAGAATATAAAGAAACAATTAAAACTATTGAAAGACTGAAACGCATCCTTGCCAGCGAAGCACTAAGGAAAGAAATAATAAGCGATGAATTTAGAAGTCTTAAAGATAAATTTGCGGATGAAAGAAGAACAAAAATAATTTACGATGTCAGAAAACTCAGCGACGAAGAAATGATGAAAGAATTAATAAAAGAAGAGGATGTCGTAATTACGATCTCAAACAAGGGATTTATAAAGCGGATGCCTGTTACTACATACAGAGCACAGGGCAGGGGAGGAAGAGGAATAACGGCTGCTTCAACCGGTGCTTCTGAAGAAGATTTTATCGAACATATGTTTATCGGCTCAACACATCAGTATATAATGTTTTTTACGGATAAAGGAAAGTGTTACTGGCTTAAAGTATATGATATTCCCGAAGGCAGCAGGGCGTCAAGAGGAAAATCAATTCTTTATCTTATCGAAAAAGAGAAAGAAGAAAATATTTCTGCGTTCGTTATGGTTAAAGATTTCAGTGAAGAACTGTTTGTTACAATGGTTACCCGGAACGGAATAATTAAAAAAACGCGGTTGGAAGCATATTCCAATATCCGCAGAAACGGAATATTTGCGATAAATATAACTGAAGGTGATGAACTAATTGATGTTAAATTAACAAACGGAACTCAGGAGATTTTAATTGGTACTCATGAAGGTCAGGCAATAAGATTCAACGAAACTCTTGTGAGAGACAGTGGCAGAACAACAACCGGAGTAAGAGCAATAAAACTTGCAAAAGGTGATTATGTTATAGGACTTGTGGCGGTTATCAGACCTTCGGCAACTATTCTTGTCGTAACCGATAAAGGATTTGGTAAAAGAAGTGACCTTTCCGATTACAGGATAACAAACAGAGGAGGAAAAGGAGTTATTACGGTTAAAACAAGCGAAAAAGTCGGAAAATTGATTTCAATTAAAGAAGTTACAGATTCCGATGATTTAATGATAATAACAAGCAGAGGAATACTCATAAGACAAAAAGTTAAAGATATAAGAGTGATGGGAAGAAATGCACAGGGTGTAAGATTGATAAGACTTGATGAAAATGATACAATATCGGCAGTGGCAAGAATTGCCGAAGAAGACAAAGAAAATGGAAACGGTAACGGCAACTCCGCTGAAAAATAAATTACAATTTAAATGATTGATATAAGAAGCGATACAGTTACAAGACCATCAAAAGGAATGTATGATGCAATGCTTAAAGCCGAATTGGGTGATGATGTATTCGGTGAAGATCCCACTGTTAATTTGCTGCAGGAAAAATGTGCGGCACTCACCGGAAAAGAAAAAGCACTGTTCGTCCCGACAGGCTGCATGGCGAACCAGCTTGCCGTCAAATCACATACAAATCCCGGAGATGAAATAATTTGTGAGTCGGAAGCGCATATCTTTAATTATGAGACGGCTGCACCTGCCGTGATATCTCAGGTACAGATTAAAACAATTCCGGGTGATTACGGCGAAATGAATCCGGAAGACATCAGAAAACATATCAGGACAATGGAATATTATTTCCCGAAAACTTCTTTGATATGCCTCGAAAATACTCATAACCGTGCCGGCGGTACAATCCTTTCCATAAGAAATTTTAAGGATATAAACAGGCTTGCGTCCGAAAGAGGAATTAAAATCCATCTTGACGGAGCAAGAATATTTAATGCAATGACGGGAACCGGAATATCTGTCAAAGAATACGCTTCATTGGTCGATTCGATTTCGTTTTGTTTTTCGAAAGGGCTCGGATGTCCCGTAGGGTCTGTTCTGTGCGGAACAATGGAATTTATTCAAAAAGCGCATAAGTGGAGAAAAATTCTCGGCGGAGGAATGAGACAGGCAGGAGTGCTCGCGGCTGCGGCTCTGTATGCACTCGATAATAATATCGATAGACTTAAAGATGACCATAAAAAAGCTAAATTCTTTGCAAAGGAAATATCGGAACTTGATGGTATTAATATTAATATTGAAAAAGTTCATACAAATATCGTCATTTTTTCTTCCGGTAAATTTCCCAAAAATGAGTTAATTAAACTTCTTAAAAATAAAGGCTTGCTGATTTCTTCGGGAAGTTATGAAAATTTAAGAGCAGTGTTTCATCTCGATGTTGATATGCAGGATGTTTACAATGCGGTCGGTATATTTAAAAGCGTGTTTGTGTAAATTTTTTAATCGGCTGTATGTTTTTGTTGTTTTTATATTGTCTTTGATAACTATAGGATTACTGATTTGTTTTTTCCCTCTGCTTTTATATAGGATTCTTGTATATAAAATATCATTGAAAGTATGAATTTATTTTCTTCTATTGCTGTAATAAAAAAGGAGCATATTATGCGTGGAAAAATTATTTGGAATATAACAATGTTGATGATACTGACTGTTGTTTTTAGTTCCTGTAAAAAAACTGAAGAATCTGTCGAACCTCAGTTCAAAAATATGAGTTTAATTGCAAAAGTAAATACAGACGGATTTGCCAGCGGAGTTTTTGTTCAGGTGATTAACAATAAATCTTATGCTTTTGTAGCTGACGGAGGTTCGGGACTTTATATTTTGGATGTAAGTTTCCCCAGTGTACCGTCAATTGTCGTAAAGTTCAATACATCAGGTTATGCATATGATGTATTTGTATCATATATAAATAACATACCTTTTGCCTTTGTATCGGACGGTTATAAGGGACTTATGGTACTTAATGTGTCTAATCCGGCTGCTCCGGTCAAGACGGACAGTATGTTTTTTCCGCAGGATGCGGTTTTGACTGCTTTTATAGATACGGTCAATAATAAAGCTTATGCGGGTACTTATAAAGGATTTGTGAAAATACTCGAACTTTCAAATCTTCCGAATCAATTGACTCAGATTGCTTCTTATAATACCTTCGATAAAATCGGAGGTTTATATGTTACCGGTGGAATGTGCTATATAGCCGAACCTGATTACGGATTGGAAATATTGAATGTGACTAATCCCTCAAATCCGCATATTGTGGGCTATTTACCGACACTCGATGATGCAAATGATGTTACAGTTGGAACAAATACGGCTTATGTCGCAGATGGTCTTGCCGGCATTACGGTGATTGATGTCACATACCCGTCAAACCCTGTGTATCTCGGGACAGCTTCGGCAAAATCATACGTGGGAAGCATTTTTCTGAGACGTAATAAATTATATATTACGGAACCTTCTTATGCCATAGAAGAATATACGCTCAATTCTCTGTATTGGCCCTCATCGGCAGGCTATTATGTTACTACAGGTACTCCATTCAATGTTTTTGCATTCGGCAATTTTATTTATCTTGCCGACGGTGAAGACGGTCTTTATATCTTTACAACCCAGTAATTATTTATATCAAAATAATAACACCGTTAAAACAGATTTGAATTTAAATTCATTGAATTATTTTTTGTAATAATTCTTTAACGAGGATATTTATTTCCTGTTAATCTGTCTTATCGGTGTTAATTTTAACATTTGTCGGATTTTTTTAATAATCGTACCAGGTGTCCTCGACTTTAACGTTTTTACCGCCGGAATTTTTACAGGCGTCAATAGCAGCATCTTTTGCATCTTTTAATGTCGTATATCCTACCGCTGCTCCGATTACCCTGTAACCGTCGCTGTTTTTGCCGAGAGCAATTGCACCGTAACCCTTATCACCTGTGCTGACTATTAAAGTCGGGCTTGTGCCTCCGTACGATACGCAGTAGTCATAAGCGCAGTCTTCGGCATCGTATTTTGTATCTGCGGCATAACAGTACCCGTATGCGCCTGTTTCCGTGCAGAAATATACTGCCGATTGTGCGTTTGTCTCATTCACAGCAAAGAAAAGAATCAGTAATGCTGCTAATAATAGTAACTTTTTCATTTTTTCCTTTTTAAATTAATAATATAGTGTAAACTAACTAATTTTTATTTTTGTTCCAAGTACTTTTTTTGGCTATCCTTATTTCCTGCAGCTTCTTTTTTATTTTAGATTCCGAACCGTAATCGGTTGGATTGTAATATACTTTTTCTTTCAATTCATCCGGTAAATACTGCTGTACTGCGTATCCGCCTTCAAAATCGTGAACATATTTATAATCTTTTCCGTATCCCAATTCTTTCATCAATCCTGTTGGTGCATTTCTTAAATGTATGGGTACTTCATAATCGGGTAATTCATCTGTATCTTTCATTGCATTATGAATTGCAAGATAAGACGCGTTGCTTTTTGGACAGCATGCAAGATATATTGCTGCCTGTGAAAGTATTATCCTTGCCTCGGGCATGCCTGCGTAATCAACAGCCGTAAAAGCACTGACTGCTATTGTTATTGCATAAGGGTCTGCATTTCCTATATCTTCCGAAGCAAGCACTATCATCCGTCTTGCAATAAATTTCGGGTCTTCCCCTCCTTTCAGCATCCTTGCCAACCAGTATACCGCACCGTCCGGGTCGCTCCCGCGTATGCTTTTTATGAATGCCGATATTACGTTGTAGTGTTCTTCCTGTTTCTTGTCGTATTTAATGTATTTCGACTGAAATGCCTCTTTTAAAATTTCATTTGTGATTTTTATTGTTCCGTCCTTTACGGGCTTTGACATCCTTACGGCTAACTCAAGTCCGTTCAGCATTCTTCTTGCATCTCCGCAGGATAATCGGAAAAGGAAATTTTCATCCTCGATTTGTATCTTTTGTTTTCTTAATATCTCGTCGTTGTCTAATGCATTTTGAAGAATTGATTTGAAATCTTTCACCCTCAGCTCTTCAAGTATGTATAACCTGCATCTCGAGAGCAAGGGAGAAATAACTTCAAAGGAAGGATTTTCTGTTGTTGCACCAATTAAGATTATTATCCCTTTTTCCACGCTCTGAAGCAGAGAATCCTGCTGTGCTTTGTTGAATCGGTGAATTTCGTCAATAAATAGAATCGTCTTTTGTCTCCTCTTTAGGTTGTATTCGGCTTTTTTTATGGCATCTCTGATGTCCTTTACGCCCGCAGATACTGCTGAAATTTGTATTAAATCCGCTTTTACTAACGACGCTATTAATAAAGCAAGTGTTGTTTTTCCTACTCCGGGAGGTCCCCAGAAAATCATGGATACAGGCTCGTTGTTCTCTACCATCATCCGTATCGGCTTGCCCTTTTTTATCAGATGCTCCTGTCCCGCAAATTCATCGAATTTTTTCGGACGGATTCGCTCAGGCAATGGTATAAATGAACTGTCGTATGTTGTTTCTTCGAATAATGTCAATTTATTTTTTCTCCGTTTTTCCGATTTCTTCCATTAGTAATTTTACCTGTGATATTTTATGCATCGGGAAGTTTCCGATTCTTATATGCTTGTTCTTAAAGTCTCCGTAACCGTTGCTCACTATCAATCCCTTTTTTGTCAGACCGGAGTATATTTTATTGTGAGCTTTTGAAATCTGAAGACATATTGTAGTTTTTGACCTGTGCCCGGGATTTCTGACAAATGGTTTTACATTTTTGAAATTTTCTGCTTTCGAATATATTAATTCTGATTTTTTGTCGGTTTCACTCCGTATGGATTTTAATCCTTCTTTGTTTAATAATTTGCAGACTTTTCCGAGAAGGTAAATCCCGAGAACATTCGGAGTTACTGATGTCTGGTATTTTTCCGCTTTTTCTGCAAGATTGATAAAATTATTGAAGCTTCCGATGTTGTGACCTTTTCCTCTCAAATATATAGTCTTTTCAATGCATTTTTTGTTTATTATCAATACTCCCAAACCTGCTGGAATCCCGAAACCTTTTTGAACGGAAAAAAATGCCGTGTCAATATAATCAAAATTAATGCGGTAATAAGGTACGCTTGTTACTGCGTCGAGAGCGAATATTTTATCGGGATGTTCTTTCTTCAGATTATATACGGGTGCCATATCGTTGATTGCCGCACCTGTGCTCGTTTCGTTTACTGTTAAACAGATTAACTCGGTTTTTTCCGGGATTGAAATGTTGCTGAAATCTATGCCGTCACCGTATCCTGTTAAATTACGCAAAGGCCGCTTCTTTAACTGATTCGAAATATTGTAAAATCTTCTTGCAAAAAATCCGTTTACAAAATGATAACTTTGTTCCTCGACAAGATTTTCAATAATTCTTTCCATGCATTCTGTTGCCGAACTCAGGAAAAAAATATAAAAATTATCCGGAATATTTAAAAGCTTTTTCAGCTGGTTTATGGTAAAGCGGGAAATTTCCGTAAACTCATCACTTCTGTGGTTTATAGAGTATATGTTTTTCTTGATACCCTCGAGTAAAAAGTCTTTTACATCGCTGTATAATTGTGTAGGACCGACTGTAAAGAAAATTTTCTGACCCATATCATTCATGACGGAATAAATATCCGCCTTAAAAAATTCGAGCGGAAGACGGGATTCGAACCCGCGACGTCCAGCTTGGGAAGCTGGCATTCTACCACTGAATTACTCCCGCATTTTATAAGAAAATAAAAAATATATTTCTTAATTTCTATTGAATTAACAATAAATAAATTTTGAAAGTGCAAAATGTATTTTTCGGTAATCAATAATTATACTATCTTTGAAGAACGAATCCTGTAATATCGTTTACTATTTCCAAAAAATGTTTCTGAATTTCCTTTTTATTGTACTGACTATTAATATTTTTACATTGATTTTACGATTTTATATTGTTTATTTAATAAAAAAAAGCAATGAGAACAATAGTAATTTTTTTATTGATTATTTTTCTCTGTCCGGCACTTATTTATTCACAATCCTGGAAAGAACTTAACACAAAAACGGAAGAACTCACGGAAGAAGGTGAATATCGCCCGGCAATCGAATTCGGAGAAAAAGCACTCAAACAGGCAGAAAAAGAATTCGGAAAAAATGACAGCAATTATGCTGTATCACTTAATAATCTTGCTACTCTGTATCAGTATACGGGTCAGTATCTGAGAGCAGAACCTCTTTTCCTTGAAGCTGTGAAAATAAGAAAACAATTAAACGGTGAAAGACATCCGTCTTATCTTGTTCTGCTGAATAATCTTGCGGGTTTATATGACGATATGGGAAAATATGATAAAGCCGAACCGCTTTATCTTCAGGATATGAAAACGACCAAAGAAATTACGGGAGATAAAAATGAAGATTATGCTGTCTCGCTGAATAACCTGGCTTTATTGTATATGCGTATGGGACTATATGATAAAGCCGAACCGCTCTGTAAGGAATCAATCGCAATATATAAAGAATTTCTTCAAGACAATAAATCGGACATGACTTTTTCCTTGAATAATCTGGCATATTTATATGAAGTTCTCGGACAGTATGAAAAAGCCGAACCGCTTTTTCTTGAATCATTGAATATAAGAAAAGAAGTACTCGGCGAAAAGCATCCGTATTATGCTGTTTCTCTTAATAATCTTGCACATCTGTATTTCAGTATGGGACAATATGAAAAAGCAGAACTAATTTTTCAGGATGCGATAAAGATTCAAAAAGATATATACGGGGAAAAACAACCTGAATATGCGGGCTCGTTGAATAACCTTGCCGGTTTGTATCGAAGAACAGGAAATTATGAAAAAGCCGAACCATTATATCTCGAAGCACTTAAAATCAGGAAAGAAATATTCGGAGTGAAACATATTTATTATGCACAGGCACTGAACAATCTCGCTGCTCTGTATTCTGATATGGGAGAATATGAAAAAGCATTGCCTTTTATACTTGAAGCAAAAGAAATTGTAAGCGGAATTTTCGGGGAAAAACACCCGGATTATGCGCAGACAATTAATAATCTGGCAAAGCTGTACGGTAGTTTGGGACAGTATGAAAAAGCAGAAAAATTTTATATTGAAGCAATTAATGTGCGTAAAGATGTTCTCGGAGAAAAACACCCTGCTTATGCATCTTCACTGAATAATCTCGCTGAGTTATACAAAATTACGGAAAAATATGATAAGGCTGAACCGCTTTTTATTGAAGCAAACGAAATTTATATTTACCGGCTGCGGAACATTTTCCCCTATTTATCCGAAAATCAAAAATTGAATTTCCTGAAATCAGTTTATTATAAATTTGAAATATTTTATTCTTACTCCGATGAAAGATGCAAAGAGAATCCTTCGATAATATCCAATATGCTTGATGTAAGGATAGCATCAAAAGGAATTATACTGAATTCCACCGTCTCTATGTATAACAAAATAAGAACGTCGGATAATCAGCAATATATAGATAGGTATAACGAACTCATCAATCTCAAATCAACTTTCATAAAAGCACAGGAATTGTCGGTTGATGAAAGAAGCAGACGAGGTCTGAATATTTCGGAACTTGAACGCAAATCGGAGGAACTTGAAAAGGAATTAAGTATATCCCTGGGAACGGGTATAAGTGAAAAATTTAACTGGAGGGATATTAAAAGTTCATTGGAAAAGAATGAGGCGGCAGTTGAATACATTGATTTTAATTTTTATGACAAAGACTGGACGGATAGTGTATATTATTCTGCTGTAATTATTAGAAATGATGCGGAGGAACCTGTTTATATCAAACTGTGTACACAGACTGAACTCGAAAATTATCTTTCTGATGCTGCAGATAATCAAAACAGTTATGTGAGAAATCCTGAAAAAAGTATTGAATTGTACCGGCTGATATGGCAGCCTGTCGCGAATTATTTATCCGGGATAGACCGCGTTATTGTTTCTCCGTCCGGAATTCTGAATAAGATTTCTTTTTCAGCTTTAAGAGACGAAAATGATAGATTCCTGATAGATAAATATAAAATTACTTATGCAGGGAACTTGAAAGATATTGCTATCAATAAAGAATTAAAAATGAAGGATGAAGTAATGACCGCTGCGGTTTTCGGAGGAATTGTATACGATGTTGATTCCGTTGCTTTATCATCAAAAAAATCAGTAATTCGAGGGGAAAAGGATTTTGAAGAATTTAAACCCGAAGGTAAAATTATAGTTTCGGAAACAAAAGGTTACTATGGATGGGATTATCTTGATGGAACTTTGACCGAAGCAAATAATATCAAATCGATACTCGAAAACAATGAATATAATGTGTCGGAATATACGGGATTAAACGGTTCTGAAGAAATATTCAAATCTTTAAACGGTAATCAGTCTCCGGGTATACTCCATATATCTACTCACGGTTTCTTTAATCCCGAACCGGATAAAAGTTATGAAAAATCAAAAGGATTTACTGTTCCTGTTTATATTTATAAACTGAGCGATAATCCTCTTTTCCGTTCGGGATTGATTTTCGCCGGTGCTAACAGAGTCTGGAAAGGAGGAAGTGAAATTGAAGGATTGGAAAACGGTATACTTACTGCTTATGAAGTGAGTACAATGGATTTTAGGAATACCGGACTCGTTGTGCTTTCAGCGTGTGAAACCGGACTTGGTGATATAAAAGGCGGTGAAGGAGTGTTCGGACTCCAGAGAGCATTCAAAACGGCGGGAGCAAATAACATCATTATGAGTCTGTGGAAAGTTCCCGATGAAGCAACAATGGAATTAATGACGGCATTTTACTCTAACTGGCTCGTGAAAAAAATGTCAAAAGATGAAGCATTTTTCGAAGCTCAGAAACAGATGAAGCAAAAATTTTCCGATCCTTACTTCTGGTCAGGTTTCATCTTTCAATAACATTATTCATTGAGCTTTTTTCTGCATAATTCACATGACTCTTGACTATTCACCTTTCACTTTTTTATTGTTCTTTGCGGTTTCTGCAAATATACCCCCATGCGGGATTTCACATTTCTCATCTTCTTTATTTCTGCAAATATTTAATTCGTGTACTAAACAACGAAAATATACACTTCTTTTTTTCTTTAATTTTGTCTAATAATTAAATAAATTAATGTAAATTATGCATAAAGATAAAATCAAACTACTCGAAATATTCGATAATCCCTATCCCGGTAGGGATTATTCTATAGTCCACACTGCTGAAGAATTTACTTCTCTCTGCCCCGTAACCGGTCATCCCGATTTCGGTAAAATTATTATTTCATATATCCCTGATAAAAAATGCGTGGAACTGAAATCTATGAAATATTATCTTCAGTCATACAGAAACGAAGGAATTTTCTTTGAAGCGCTGACGAATAAAATCCTCGATGACCTTGTGAAGATATTGAAACCTCGTAATATGATTGTTACCGGTGAATTTAAAAACCGTGGCGGAATTCGGTCGACAATAAAAGCAGAATATTTAAAGAAATAATTTTTGAATTAATTTTTTTATATAATTTAAATTATAAAAGTTATGGAATACAGAATTGAACGCGATACAATGGGCGAAGTAAAAGTCCCTGCCGATAAGTACTGGGGTGCGCAAACCCAGCGCTCCAAAGAAAATTTTATAATCGGCGAACAGTTAATGCCTAAAGAAATAATTTTTGCTTTTGCTGTGCTGAAAAAAGCAGCAGCAATGGCAAATTTTGACTGCGGAGTGCTTCCGAAAGAAAAAATGGAGCTGATAAGTAAAGTCTGTGATGAAATAATGGAGGGTAAACTCGATGACCAGTTCCCGCTGGTTGTCTGGCAGACCGGCTCGGGTACGCAGTCGAATATGAATTTAAACGAAGTTATTGCTAACAGAGCACACGTATTAACCGGCGGAAAACTGGACGACAAAAAGAAAGTTCTTCACCCGAACGACGACGTAAATAAATCGCAGTCGTCTAATGATACATTTCCGACTGCAATGCATATTGCAGGATATAAAATAATTGTCGAAAATACCCTACCCAAAGTGGAAGAACTGTATAAAACAATAAAAGAAAAATCTGATAAATTCAGGGATATAGTGAAAATCGGAAGAACACACCTGATGGATGCTACGCCACTGACTTTGGGACAGGAATTTTCCGGATACGCTTCGCAAATCGAACATGGATTACGGGCAATAAAAAATACTCTGCCTCATCTCTCCGAATTGGCGTTGGGTGGCTCTGCCGTCGGTACGGGACTGAACGTTCCGAAAAATTATGACGTAATAGTTGCAAAATATATTTCACAAATAACCGGGCTTCCGTTTAAAACTGCGGAAAATAAATTCGAATCACTTGCGGCTCACGACGCTATGGTGGAAACATCAGGTGCTCTTAAAACTCTTGCGGTAAGTCTGATGAAAATGGCTAACG
>VGWA01000004.1 GCA_016873795.1 Ignavibacteria bacterium | reverse complement strand
TTAATTCGTGGCTTACTTTTCCGATTACTTATCTCTGTCTTTTTGTTTGCCATTTATCTTTTATATAACTTTTTTTGATTCGTAATAATTTGTGTTAATTCGTGGCTTACTTTTCCGAACACTTATCTCTGTCTTTTTGTTTGCCATTTATCTTTTATATAACTTTTTTTAATTCGTAATAATTAGTGTTTAATTCGTGGCTTACTTTTCCGATTACTTATCTCTGTCTTTTTGTTTGCCATTTATCTTTTATATAACTTTTTTTGATTCGTAATAATTTGTGTTAATTCGCGGCTTACTTTTCCGATTACTTATCTCTGTCTTTTTGTTTGCCATTTATCTTTTATATAACTTTTTTTGATTCGTAATAATTTGTGTTAATTCGTGGCTTACTTTTCCGATTACTTATCTCTGTCTTTTTGTTTGCCATTTATCTTTTATATAACTTTTTTTGATTCGTAATAATTTGTGTTAATTCGTGGCTTACTTTTCCGATTACTTATCTCTGTCTTTTTGTTTGCCATTTATCTTTTATATAACTTTTTTTGATTCGTAATAATTTGTGTTAATTCGTGGCTTACTTTTCCGATTACTTATCTCTGTCTTTTTGTTTGCCATTTATCTTTTATATAACTTTTTTTGATTCGTAATAATTTGTGTTAATTCGTGGCTTACTTTTCCGAACACTTATCACTGACCTGACTTTCAATCTATTTGTCTCCCATTTATCAATTATATGTTACATGTTATATGCAATATGTAATATTTTATATATTATATGCTTTGCGCCCCTGCGTCTTTGCGTTGAATTCCCCTTATCTTTAATTTTTCATTGTTAATTTTTAATTATTTTCCATGTTTCTTTCCTCCGTGTTATTTTTTTTATTCTTAATTTTTTAATTGCTTTGCGCCCCTGCGTCTTTGCGTTAAAAAAAACTATTAATATTGTAAGAATACCCCTACAAAAAAATCACTTGAATTAAAAATTTTCTATATAAACTAAATTTAATTTTGATTATGTTTTGTAATATTTTATTAACCTGAAATGCATTTTAATAATGTTTTTCGATAAGTATTTATTTCTCAAAAAGGAATTTAAATTATTTTTAATAACTTTAAATTAACATTTATGAAAAAGTCATTTTTACTTTTTGCGGCACTTTTAATTCTGTCCTTGATAACGGGCGGAAGTGCTTTTGCACAAGTAAGTACAACTGTTACAATGAGTGGAACTCCTATTGGAGGCTCACCGTTCAGTTCATTGGCAGCGGCAATTACCGCTGTAAATGGTTTAACAATCACCGGTCCGGTAGTTGTTACAGCGGCCTCTGGCGGTGAAACTGCACCGGCAGGCGGTTATTCAATAACTGCGACCGGCGATGCTACGAACACAATCATCATTCAGGGCACAACGACCACTACGATTACTGCCGGTTTACAAGTTGCCGGGGTTCAATCGGATGCTATTTTTAAAATTATTGGAGGTGATTATATCACAATCCAGAATTTTACTATGCAGGAAAATTCAGGCAATACAGTTATTACTCCTATTGGTTCTCAGACAATGACTGAATATGGAGTTGCCCTTTTTCTGACGACTGCCACAAATGGTGCTCAGAATAACACAATCCAAAATAATATCATATCGCTAAATTCAACTTATCCGAATGCAATAGGTATTTTATCAACATCCTCAAATTCCTCTACACATGGAACATTGGAAGCATCGGCTACAACAGGTACAAACTCCAATAATAAATTCTATAATAATACAATTTCCAGTGTAGCCTATGGAATGTATTTCATTTGTCCGCCAATTACCGCAACAGTTTTTGAAAGCGGTATTGATATAGGCGGTACCTCAGCAGGAACCGGAAATAATATCACTTTCGGTAATGCAACGACAGCAACATTCACAAACTTAAATCGCTTTTCCGCAGTTCTTCCAGCAGGTATTACATTCCGTAATGGCGGAGCGGGAAGCAATGTTAGATATAATACTATTGCATCTAACAGCTTGACCTATGCACAATCAGGCGGTTTAGGCGGTATTGTTACTACGATTGGTACTGCGGCAACAGGCGTTACTTATACAACTACCTGGAGCAACAATAGTATCACTTTAACAAACAACGGAACGACAGCAATTTATGGAATGGATTATGGATATGGTTTAAGCACAGGTACAATAGTTGGAAGTAATAATACCATAGATATTACAAACACCACAGTTGCTGCTGCATCAGCAGCTATCATGGGTATTAGAGCTAACTATGCCTCAGCTACGAATACACTTAATACAAATACTATTACTACAACCCAAAATCCTACAACAACAGGTTCTATTACCCGTGCAGTAACAGGAATAACAGCTGCAGGTGTAGGTACTACGGTTACAGTTAATAGCAATATTATTACATTTAAACAAAGCGCCCCGACAGGCACTGCATCTTACGGCTCCGGTGCAATGACTTATATTGATGTTGGAGCTTCTTCTGGAACAGTTAACGTTAATTCTAACCAGTTACTCACAACAGGTTCAACTATTCGCAGTACAGGTACTTGTATTGGTGTTAATCATACAACAGGCACTATTACTGTCGGAATTACTATTAATCTAAACACAATAACAATAGATAGGGTTGCCGCATCAGGAACAATAACAGGCACAAATGAATCAACAACCCCTTCAACTGTTGCTCATACTATCACAAATAATGCAATTACGTTTACTAATTTGTCAGGAACGTCTGTTGCAAACGGAATTAACACTTTAGGTGGTGTTAGTGCAACAGGAACTGTTAAAGCAATTAACTCTAATACAATAAATATTAGCGGAACGCATTCAGGTACTTCAATTGGCATACAGGCTGGTTATTCATACGGTACTATGAATAATAATTCTGTCACAATAAGTTCTGCCGGACCGACTGTAGTAGGTTATCAGGCAACGTCAACAGGTGCAGGTGCATATACAATGACAGAAAACTCTTTGTCACTAACTTCATCCACTACTTCTCCGACATCAATGATAGGTTTTAACGTCGGAGCAACCGGACCGTTCCAGATTTACAGCAATACATTTACAGCTATGAATTTTACGGGAATAATAACAGGTTCACCAGTAATCAGCGGTATTGCAGTTGCTGCAGGAAACGGAAATAATATTTATAATAATAATATTACAAATATTACCATAGGTGCTGCAACAAGTTCAGCAAGTCCGGTAATAAGAGGTATTGCATTAACAGGCGGTACATTAACAAACGTTTATAAAAACAGAATATTCGGAATAAGTACTCCTTCAACGGGTACAGGTACTTTAGTCAGCGGAATAACAATCAGTGCAGGTACAACCAATTATGTCTATAATAACTACATAAGTGATTTAAATGCAACTGCAACAACAGGTGCTACAATAACGCCGTTTACTCAGGTTAATGGCATATATATCACAAGTACAACTACATTATCTACAATTGGACTATATTATAATACTATATTTTTAAACGCAAGTTCTTCTGGCACACCCTTCGGCAGTTCGGGGATTTATCATACGACAAGTACGGTTTCTACTACTGCAGCACTTGATATGAGAAATAATATTATTGTAAACAATTCGACTCCCGCAGGAACGGGATTGACAGTTGCATACAGAAGAAGTTCTACAACTTTAACAAACTATGCTTCAACATCAAATTATAATGATTTTCATGGAGGAACACCCGGTGCAAGTAATCTAATATTCAATGACGGAACGAACTCAGACCAGACAATGGCTACATATAAATCAAGGGTTACTCCAAGGGATGCCGCATCATTCCGGGAACTGCCGCCGTTTGAGGATATTACATCAACTCCCTATGACCTGCACTTAAAAACAACGCAAAATACTCAATGCGAAAGCGGCGGCTCGACTGTCAGTACGCCGAACATCACGGACGACTACGACGGACATGCAAGATATCCGAACTCAGGATATCCCGATAGAGTGGATTATCCCGCAACCGCACCGGACGTCGGTGCGGACGAATTTGCCGGTATCCCGTCCGACCAGTCGCCGCCTACTATTATATATACGGTTCTTGGTAATATTCCTGCCGGAACAGAGAGGGAATTGAACAATTTTGCGGCAATTACCGATGCAAGCGGAGTGAATACTAACGATTACAAACCGAGAATTTATTATAAAAAATCTACGGATAACAATGCATACGTCGGAAATACGGCAGACGATAACGGATGGAAATGGATGGAAACACCCGGTGATGCATCTCCTTTCAGTTTTACGATTGATTATTCGATTCTGTATAACGGCGGAGGCGGAGGCGGAGGCTCGGTTTCTGAAGGCGACGTAATCCAGTATTTCGTTACGGCTGAAGACCTTGCTCCGACACCAAATGTCGGAATTAACTCGGGTACGTTTGCTAAAACACCATCTCACTGTGCTCTTGAATCGGGCGATTTCCCGATTGGCGGAACTATCAACAATTACACGATTGTGGCTTCAATCAGCGGTACATTTACTGTCGGAGCAGCCGGAGATTACGCTACACTCACGGCAGCCGTTGCGGACTATAATTCTAAATATCAATCCGGACCGGTTGTATTTTCATTAATTGATGCTACATATTCGGGCGAAACACTGCCGATTACAATTAATCAGAATCCCGGTGCGGATGCAACTAATACTCTCACTATTAAACCTGCGGGAAGCACTACCCCGACAATCAGCGGCTCGTCAACATCGGCAGTCATTAAATTAAACGGAGCCGATTATGTCATAATCGACGGCTCGAATACCTCGAAAGGAACCGATAGGAGTTTAACAATAGAAAACACAGGAACGGGAACTAATACCTGCGCAGTATGGGTTTCGTCGCTTGGAGAAAACGCAGGGGCTACGAATAACATTATTAAGAATTGTATGATTAAAGCCGGCTCGAACTCGGTAACTTCTACATTTGGTATTTTCGTCGGCGGTACTTCGATTTCTACTTCCGGTACAGGTGCCGATAACGATAATCTTACTATACAAAATAACGAAATTATAAAATGTTATTATGCAATATACGCAAGAGGAGCGGGAACAGGAACCACCGGTCAACTCAACGGATTGAATATAACCAAAAATAAAATTGGTTCCAGTTCAGCATCGGATTATGTATTATTTAAGGGAGTAGATATACAAAATGCAACCTCTCCCGTAATATCCAAAAATGAAATATTCAACCTGCAGTTGTCCACTTCTGTCAATAATGCTGGAATAGATATCGGACAGTACGTAACAGATGCGGATATTTATCAAAATAAAATATACGGATTAAGATCAACAAGTACATCAGGATGGGGAACATACGGAATCAATATTGCTTCAGGTACGGGTGTTACGGGAATTAAGATTTATAACAACATAATTTATGATTTGATAACGTCAAATTATTCGGCAATAAGTACAACTTACAACGCATTCGGAATAAGAATAACCGGCGGAACGAATCATAAAATCTATTATAATTCTGTAAATCTTTTTGGTACCCCTTCGGGAGGTTCAAGTGCTGGAATGTCTGCGGCATTTGTGATAACCTCGAGTACTGCTACGGGAATTGACCTGCGCAATAATATATTTACTAACTCGACAGAATTTGTTTATTCAGGTTCCAAAAGTTACTGTGCTTATGTAGTAACGGGAACGACATTCGGAACAATAAATTACAACGATTATTATGCCAGCGGAACATACGGGATACTCGGATATTACGGAGCGGATAAAACGACATTAACTGAATGGGCAACTTCTTCGGGAGGAGACGGAAATTCTTTGAATGCAAATCCGGAATATCAATCTAATACTAACTTACAACCGAATCTCGGTGCTTCGGTGCTTGCCGCAGGTACGCCGATAACGGGAATTACAACCGACTATCTCGGCGTTACAAGAAGCGGTACGACACCGTCAATCGGTGCTTATGAAAACGGTGCGGATGTTTCCGGTCCGACTATTACTTATACTGCACTGCAAAATACAACTTCGACATCAAACAGAACTCTTGATGATTTTGCCGAAATTACCGACCCGAGCGGAGTAAACGTTTCGGATTATAAACCGAGAATTTATTATAAGAAATCTACCGACAATAATACTTACGTCGGAAATACTTCATCCGATAACGGATGGAAATATACCGAAACCCCGAGCGGCTCTACGCCTTTCAGTTTTACGATTGATTACAATATCATCAACGGCGGCTCGGTTTCGATTAATGATGTGATACAATACTTCATCGTTGCTCAGGATTTGCAGGTTCCGCCTTATGTCGGTATTAACTCCGGAGTATTCAATTCCACTCCGTCTGATGTACAACTTACTTCTTCTGCATTCCCGCTGACAGGCACTATCAGAAGTTACACGATTTTGGGCGGTATCAGCGGTACTAAAACCGTCGGGACAGCCGGAGATTATACTACTCTCACCGGAACAGACGGACTCTTCGCCGATATTAACGGTAAAGTACTGACCGGTAATTTAACAGTTAACATTATAAGTAATATTACCGAGCCGGGAACTGTTGCATTGAATCAGTTTTCGGAAGAACCTCAGGGCTCGAATTATACAATTACAATTCAACCCGATGCCGCAACACAAAGAACACTCTCCGGTACTTATGCGGGGGGATTAATCAGACTTAACGGCGCCGACAGGGTTACATTCGACGGCAGATACAGCGGCAGCGGAAATTACCTGACTATCGAAAATACAAGCACCTCAAGTGCTACGGGTGCAATAATGCTTATAAGTTTAGGCAACGGACTCGGTGCTACAAATAACACGATAAGAAATTGTAACATAAAAGCAGGTACTGCAGGAACCGGAAGCACTTATACATACGGCATTCATATCGGCGGCTCAACACTGACTTCTACTCCTTCGACAGGCGCCGATAATAATAATAATACAATTAAATATAACAATATCAGCCGTTCATTCTGCGGTATCGGTGTCAGCGGAACAACAACAAATCCTTCAACCGGACTAACGATTGAAGAAAACTATATCGGCTCTTCAAATGCTTCGGAGTATAACGGAAAATATGGAACTTATCTTGCCTACTGTACGGGTGCAACTATCCTGTCTAATACGATATTCAATCAGATAGGCGCAACGACTACTCCGATAGGATTAAATTTGGGTACAGATGTGTTGAATTCGCAGATAAGTAAAAACAACATAAATAATATAACTTATACAGGTACCGGAGGATACGGCGGAAGAGGCATGTATATTAGCGTCGGAAGTACAAACTGCGGACTTACTTTCGATAATAACGTTATCTATAAAATAGGAGGCGACGGCTGGTCAACATTTGCCGGTTCATCTATGGTCGGTATGTATTTCGACGGAACAACCGGCGGAGTTAATATATATTACAATTCAGTCTATTTAAGCGGAGAATATGCAAGGAGTACTGCTACTTTGACTGCGGCAATTTTATTCAATACAACTACGGTTACCAATGTTGATTTGAGGAATAATATCTTCCAGAACAGTATGAACAATACAACAGTTGAAACAGACAAAAACTATGCAATTTATTCAACGGCTCCAAACACATCGTTTGCTAATATAAATTACAATGATTACTATGCAAACGGACCACAGGGGATACTGGGTTATTTAGGCGGCGACCAGATAACATTAGCAGCTTGGCAGGGTGCTTCTGGCGGTGACGGAAATTCACTCAATGCCGACCCGCTCTACAACTCGACAACAGTGCTCCAGCCTCAGACAGGCTCGCCTGTTCTTGCAGCGGGTACTCCGATTTCGGGTATTACTACCGATATACTCGGCATTTCCAGAAGTGGAACAACTCCTTCTATGGGTGCATACGAACAGGGCAGAGACGGTGCTCCGCCTGAAATTACATATACACCGCTTGCAAATACAACTTCAACGTCCAACAGAACTTTATCCGACGTTACTATAACGGATGCATTAAGCGGGGTTGACTGGACTAACCTGCCGAGAATTTATTATAAGAAATCAACCGATGCAAATGCGTTCGTCGGAAATACTTCATCCGATAACGGATGGAAATATACGACCGCAAACGTCGGCTCTTCTCCGACAAACTTTACTATTAATTATTCGATTATATACGGCGGCGCGGTATCGCAGGGTGACTATGTACAGTATTTTGTCGTGGCACAGGATTTGGAAACTACTCCGAATGTAGGCTCGAATCCTTCTGCCGGATTTGAAGGAACTTCGGTTTCATCCATTACTTCCGCACCGACAACTCCGAATCAGTATAAAGTCACAGGTGCACCTCTCGGCGGTACTTATACCGTCGGTATTGGCGATTTTAATAAGTATACCGGAAAAAACCTGTATTATAAATTCTTCACAAGAAAAGTACAGATGCAGATTGAAGTGCAGAATGATGCAGAGCAGGATGTAGTCAATGATAACACACCGGAATCTGTTGATATACTTGACTTTGGTTCCGATAATTCAAAAACAAAATCTGAAAAGTCTGACAATAATAATTATAGAACGGAAGATAAAAACATAACAAGAGACGAAAAACAAAAAGCACCGGCGTATAAAACAATAGAAGTAGAAGAAAAATATGCGGTGCTGTACGAAGGCGATAAACCTTATGAAGGACCGACAGTTGTCTATTCGGATGACCCAATCTTTAAAAAATCTGGAACCAGAGGCGACGAGCCGAGAGGCGTCTATACGACTATTACGGAGGCAGTAGCCGATGCTGTTGAAAGAGGAATCTTTGATGACGTAATATTCTCCCTTGTGGATACCGATTATCCGTCCGAGATATTCCCGATTACAGTCACTGCTATTAACGGCGCAAGTGCGGATAATACAGTTACGATTAAACCAGCATCGTCAACTTCTATGAGAATTTTCGGCGAAAATTCTACCGCGATTTTCCTGTTCGACGGTGCGGCGTATTTTAATATCGACGGCGAAGACCCGTCTTCGGCGGGAACTAAAAACCTCTGGATTTATAATAATCATACAACCGCTCCGGTAATTAAATTAATCAACGGCTCTAATAATATCATAATCGAAAATTGCCGGATTATCGGAAGAAATACTTCATCGACAACAACTTTGAGCGGATTAATCCATATAGGTGCCTCAACGGCGGCTGACGGTAACAGTTACAATACAATTAAAGGAAATGTTATCAGAGACAGCGTGGATATAGCGACAAGTTACTACAGCGGAATATATTCGTACGGAACTGCATCCAAACTGAATAGTTACAACAGAATCGAAGGAAACTATATTTCTAACTTCACTTACGTGGGAGTTTATGTGTATTTGAACAGCGGTGACGGATGGGTAATTAAGGGAAATCATTTGTATAACAACAGAACAACACCGCCCACAGGAACTGCATATCCGATAGACATTAATTCGTCATCATCTAACGCTGATTCAGTATTGAATAATTATATCGGAGGTAAAGGACCATATTGCACAGGAGGAAATTGGGAAAACTCAGGTGCAGTAGCATTTTACGGAATGTACCTGACAGTCGGAGATATAACGCCTGCAGAAGTACACGGTAACGTCATTAAAAATATTTTAAAGACTAATACAGGTACAGGGATATTTAAAGGTCTCTATCTATATGACGGAAGTTATAATTGCGGAACCTTAACCGGAAACACAATAGATAGTGTCGTTATAGCCGGAACTTCATCACCTTACGGTATTCACGCTTATACAACATCCAATATTGCAAATAATACAATTAAAAACATAAGGTCAACTCATTCGACCGCAGCACCGTGGGTTTATGGAATCTACTTACAGGGTGATTATGCAATTAATTGCTACAATAATCAGATATATAATATAGGTTTCAATACAGGAGCAGCAAATACTTCAAATGCTTATGCAGCAGGCGGAATATATCAGTATGGTACTGCAACCACATATGGCTATAACGTATATAATAATGTAATATCTTTAGGAAATGATGGACAGTCTCATAATTTATTCCTGATAGGCATCGGTGTTACCGGCGCTACCGGTACATATAACAATTATTATAATAGCGTTTGTATATCCGGTACAGCAGAAGCAAGCAACACAAGAGGTTCGTATGGTATATGGAAAAGTGCCGCGGGAACAGTTATTACAAAAGATAACATATTTTGCGATGTCAGACAAAACGGCAGCGGCGGTACAGCCGGACATTATGCTTACTATGCCGGCGATGTAACTAATATAACTTCGAACTATAATGATTTGTACTCATCTAACAGTTTAACAATCGGCTATTACAGCGGAAACCAGACGTTTGCAGGATGGCAGTCTGCCAGCGGACAGGATGCAAATTCGATTTCATCAGACCCGTTATATATATCAAGTCTTGATTTGAGACCGTCTACATCTTCCCAGGTGCTTGATGCCGGTACTCCTATTACCGGTATAACAACCGATATACTCGGTGTAACAAGGGACGGAACAACACCTTCAATCGGAGCATACGAAGAAGGCGTTGATGTAGCGGGACCCGATATCACTTATACGCTACTCTCAAACACTTCTTCTACAAGCAACAGAACATTAACTGCGAATATATCCGACGCTACGGGTGTACCGACTTCCGGAACGCTCGTACCGAGAATATATTACAATAAAAATAACGGTACCTGGTATTCACAACCGGGTACTCTTGTATCCGGGAGCGGAACAAACGGAACCTGGGATTTTGTAATTGTTAATTCAGATATGGGCGGTGTTGCACAGAGCGATGTTGTGTATTACTACGTAATCGCACAGGATATATGCACTCCGGTTAATATCGCATCTAAACCTGCCGGAGTAGTTGCAACCGATGTAAATACTATAATCACTCCTCCGACTCCGTATTCATATTTGATTACAGGTGCTATAACAGGATATTACTTTGCAATCGGTCCGAGCGGACCCTACGGCGGATATGACGCTACCTTTGCAGATATTACTACCGCAGTGGCTACACTAAACGTTTCCGACCTTACGGAAGATATAATATTCGAACTACAACCCGATTACTCGGACGACACCGAAGTATTTCCTATCACATTTACGCAATTCTCGATGTCCGGAGGAAGTTTCTATGCTACATTCAGACCGCAAAGTGAAGCTTCGGGATTGGAAACAGCAGGTGACCCGGGTACCGGAAATCCATTGATATACTTCAATGGTGCGGATAATATTATATTCGACGGCAGAGCCGGCGGAGAAGGCAATAAGGAATGGGCAATCAGAAATACAAGAACTGCTTCAACTATTGCCGAAACATTCCTTATTCAAAATGATGCCAAAAATATAAGTTTGAAATATCTGACTATCGAAGGTAATAATGAAAGTACTTCGGGCGGCGTAATTAGCGTACAGGGAACCAATCTTGTTTCCGGTAATGATGATATTTTGATTTATAATAATAACATAAAAAATTATGCCGGTGAAAATCCCAATATGTGTGTCTGGATTTATGGACAGAATAATTCTTCGATGACAAACGATAATATTATAATCAGAAAAAATAATATTTATGACTTCGGAAGAAATGCAGCATCTACTAACCCGAGAGGAATAGCATTCGGAAGATGCAACAATATGACTATAGATTCCAATAGTATTTACAGAACTACTTCGTATTCCGCGCAGGGACTTGCGCAGATGATTGTTGTAACTGCTTCGGGTAGCGGTAGCGGACATACTATTATGCACAACAATATCGGCGGTTCGGCGGCGAACTGCGGCGGCTCGGCATATACTCTGACAACTACTTCAAGCGGTATTTATGTTGTTGATATATTCGATATTTCATCTCAAACCTCGGCAACTACCGTATCGTATAACAAAATACAAAATTACAACCTAACATCAACAAGCGACGCAGCCGCGAACTCAATTCTATTCTGCGGAATATTCAGCCGGACAACAGCTGGAAGCGTTAGTATAGCAAACAATACAATCGGCGATAATACAGTAAATGCAACTACTTCACCGAGCATCAAATTTACAGCAAACGGTGCAAGTGCTACATATTATTCGGTTGTTGAAGGAATTGACGTCAGAGCGGGTACAGGTTCGATTTCGAATAATACTATCGGTGGTGTGCAGCTGCTTAAAGCAAGTACGAGAAACTGCACGTTTATCGGTATATACCACGGAACAAGCGGAACTCCCAATATTACAAATAATACCGTAGGAAGTCCTGCGAGTTCACTCGATAAAATTACGAAAATTACAAAAAATGATGTTATTCAAAATAACAACATTATTAATAATTATAGAGGCGAAACAAATAACTTAAAAACCGGTGAAATCAAACAGGACATCAGAATGTTTACCGGTAAACGAAGCCAATGTGACTTCGAAGCAATTACTAACGCTCTTGAAGAAATAGAATCTGTTACAAAACACGTGTCCGAACAAAAGGGAGATGAAGCAGACAGGATTAAAAAAGATGCAGTAAGTAAATCAATTTCCGGAGTAAATCAGGCAGAAAACGAAAATTCCGTCAATAACAATTTAGTTTCTAATACCGATAATGTTATCATACCTAATATATCTCAGGAAACAGTCGGTCCGGTAACTGGAATTTCAAGCGGCTGGGCAGGAACAATATCCGGAAATACCGTTGCAAATATTAAAATTAATCCAACTACTTCAGGGAGTATTGCATTTACGGGAATTTCCATCACGAACTCCTCCAATTCAGCATACAGCAACACTGTTACGGATAATACGGTAAGAAATATATTCTCTAACGCCACCGGCGGAAATTCGTTTGGTATTGCGATGACGACTAATACAGCCGGAACGTTAACCTGTACCGGAAATACTGTAACCGATATTTCATTAACGGCAGGGACTTCCGGAACCGCTACATTTGCCGGAATATCTAACGCAGGTACCGGCGGTTATAATATTTCTACCAACACTGTAAAAGTATTTGACAGCGATGCGAATGCTCCTTTAAATGCCAGCGGTCATAATGTATTCTCGGGAATTTATAATACGAATTCAAACGGCAATACTACAAACTGGATATTTGGAAATAACATCTTTAACATTACGGGAAATCCAAATACCGCAGGTACTCAGATTAAATTGCAGGGAATATTTAATAATTCCTCGACATCTTCAGGAACCGTTGCAAAGAATAAAATCTACGGATTTAATACAAACTCGACAAATAATACCTCGATGGTTTGCGGTTATAACAGTTGGCTCGGAGCAAGCTGGACATATTCAAATAATGTGTTTGACCTTGGCTCGGATATAACGGGTGATGTGATTATTTACGGAGTGTATGATTACAGCGACAATAATACTGGAAACTGGTATTATAATACATTTAGAATATCAGGAACTGTATCAAGCGGAAGCGCGAATACTTCCGCATATTACCGTAACTCCACAACATCAAATGTTACCGCTATGCAGAATAATTACTTATTAAATACAAGAACAGGCGGAACAGGTGCGCATCTTTGTGTTGATAATGCAATAGGTGCTTCAGGATGGACATTATCAAATTATAATAACCTCTATTCGGCAGGCAGTACTGTCGGAAGATGGACAACAACATCAAATCTTACATTTGACCAGTGGAAAACAAATTCATCTAAGGATGCAAATTCAATTTCCGCTCTGGTTGTATTTACGGGAACAAATTTATTACAGCCCGATATAACGGATAACTCCTGCTGGCATCTGAACGGAACAGGAACTCAAATAGCATCTGTTAATGAAGATATTCTTGCAAATCCGAGAAGTGTTGCGGTAAATACGGGTCCAACAGACATTGGTGCCTATGAATTTACTCCCGATGCTTCTACTACTCCTCCTGAAGGAACTCAGGTGGGAACTCCCGGTGACGGAGCGGTTACATTGTTCTACTTCGGAGGCAGACTCCTTGCTACAATAACCTGGCACGGCACAGGTCCGTTCCCGACTATTATACCAAGATATTTCTCCGGTAGAAATCCGGGCGGAGATACAACCGACGCTTTCTACGGATGCGGATACTTTGATTTCGAAGCAATTGGCGGAGAAAGTTATTCTTATGATATTTGTCTGCACTTTGACCCTGCAACATTACTGAAAATTCAGAATATTGCTACTCTGCGGCTTGCCAAGAAACCCTCCGGAGGCTCTATCTGGCTGACGTATCTCGTACAGGGAACCGGTGCCGGACAGTATCAGTTGTGGGTACCGGGCGATTCGGTTAAAGTCTACGGCTTGACTTCATTCTCTCATTTCTCGTATTCAAGCGAAGAAGCTCCGCTGATGGTTACTCTTGCCGGATTTCAGGCTTCGGTTAATCAGAGAGATGTTAAACTTGACTGGATAACAAATATAGAAAGAAATAACAGCGGTTTCGAGATTCAGAGAACAGACAAGGGAATGAATAACTGGACAAGAGTCGGTTTTGTCAACGGCGCCGGTAATTCAAGTAAACCTGTAAGTTACTCGTTTATCGACAGAAAACTTAATTCGGGCAAATATAATTACCGTCTCAAACAAATAGATAATAACGGTCATTATACATATTATACACTCGATGGCGATATAGAAGTCGGATTGCCGACGAAATATGATTTATCGCAAAACTATCCGAATCCGTTCAATCCTACTACGAAAATAGATTTCTCGCTGCCTTTCGACAGCAGAGTGACCATCGTTATCTATGATATCGCCGGAAGGGAAATTATGAAACTTCTTAACAGCGATATGAGAAAAGCAGGATTCCATACCGTAACGCTTAACGGCAGCAGTCTCGCCAGCGGTACTTATATATATAGATTTGTAGCAAGCGGAAACGGTCAGGAATATTCGATGTCGAAGAAAATGGTACTGGTAAAATAACGTCAGTTGTCGTCTTAAAAATATTTATTTAAAAAAAAGCCGTATCTCCGATACGGCTTTTTTTTCACTCTTAGCGTTTCACATTTCACGTTTCACTCTTCACGTTTCACGTTTCACTCTTCACGTTTCACCCTTCACTTTTCATTTCTCACTTCCAAAAAATGGAATTTTATGTTTAAAATATTTATTTTATTTTATACAACAACTTGTACAATTTAAATAGAAAAGCTATTAAAAAATTATTAATTTTTTCGGGATTTTTGTTTTTTTTGATACTTAACCTGTCATCCTTTGCACAGGATTATTATTACTGCCAGGGCAGAAGAATTGACCTTACTAAAAGAGAAGACAAAATCGCAGTAATTCTTAATGAACATAAATATCAGAAAGAATATATTCTATCGGAATTCGCTCCCTATATTTCGGACGGAGATAAATTGATTTATGACGAATCTTTCGTTGTTCATTTAAATCTCGTAAGAAATAATGCAAAAGAAAAATTGGAATACTATAAGACAAAACTAACCGGTAAAAATAATCTGGTAAAATTTGTTACTTGCGTCTATTACGGAGAATCGGAAAGAGTTACTCAGATCCCGACTGATGAATTTATAGTGAAGCTGAGGAGTATTTCCGAGAAATATCTGCTTGATTATATAAACACCCGGAATAATGTAAGGATTATCGGAAACGTAGTTGATAATCTGACTTTTCTTCTAAAATCAGGCGACGGAGTTGAAAAAAATGCACTTGAGCTTTCCGATGTATATTTCAAATCCGGTATCTTTGAATTTGCAGAACCTAATTTCTTGTATCCTGAATATTGTCTGCTGAATTATACTCCGAACGATACTTATTACGGCTCGCAATGGGCATTAAATAATACCGGACAGTCGGTTCCTACTGAAGGAAGTACAAGCGGAGGAGATGCGACTTCCGTAAACGGAATAACGGATGCGGATATGGATGTTAATCTTGCCTGGGATTATACAACAGGGAATTCTGCCGTTAAAGTCGGAGTGGTCGATACAGGAATAGATTCAACTCATCCCGACTTTCAGGCAGTCAATCACTTGCTTCCCGGATTCGATGCCTACTGGAATAAATGGGGTGTACCGAGGGATTCCGGAAGTCACGGTACCTGTACTGCGGGATTAATAGGCGGTGTGCTGAACAATAATCTCGGTATTGCCGGTATTGCACCTTCATGCAGACTGATGTCCGTCAGGATTTTTAACAGTTCGGGCTCTACAACAGATAATGCAATTATTCGCGGATTTGATACTGCAAGAGTAAACGGGATTGATATATTAAGTAACAGCTGGGGCGGAGGTACGGAAACAACCGCTAAAACTAATGCAATTAATAATGCCGCAAATAACGGAAGGAACGGACTGGGCTGCATAATTCTTTTTGCCTCGGGAAATGACGGAAGAAATCCCCCTAACTATCCGTCTTATCTTGCGAATGTCATTTGTGTGGGAGCGTCAACGACTCACGACCAGAAGAAAACTACGGGAACCGGCAACCAGTATTGGTGGGGCGGAAATTATGGAGAAAGTCCAAACGGCGATATAGACGTTGTTGCACCGACTGTTTGCTACAGCATCGATGTTCAAAGCACAGGAGGATATAATACAGCATCCGGAACCGCAGGTAATTATTATTCGACTTTCAACGGAACTTCCTGTTCGTGTCCTAATGCCGCGGGCGTCGCAGCACTCGTGCTTTCCGTTAATACATCATTTACACGTTTGCAGGTTACGGAATACCTCCTGAGAGGAGCCGAGAAAATCGATAATTTTCCTTATTCAACCGATAAAACTTATGGTAAATGGAATCCGTATTTCGGTTACGGAAGAGTCAATGCATATAATTCTGTCAGACTTGCAGCAGGGTATGATGTTACTCCTCCGTCTGTAAATCATAACAATGTATTTTCTACATCGAGTACTTATCCTGTATCTGTCACGGCAGAAATAGTAGACCAGAACGGTAGTTCTGTTCCGGTGTCGGGAAATAATAGACCGGTTTTATTTTTCAGCAAAAAGAAAGGTGCGGGAAACTGGAGCGTTTATGACTCAGTTTATGCTTCGACGAATTCAGGTAATAACTTTACTTTTTATATTCCCGGGTCCGGATGGGAAACTCAGGTAAGATATTATTTAAGAGCAAGAGATAACTCCGGGAATCAAACATACTTTCCTAAAGGTGCCCCGGACACGCTGTTTGTCTGTTACTATGCTATTGGTTCATTTGTTCAGGAATCAATTCGTATTCCCTCTTTTACAATTCCTTCTTATTCTATGAAAGTGTCTTCAAACGTAAGCGCAGGAAGTTATATAATCTTGAATACTGTTGCCAGAATTTATCTCAGACATAATTATGACGGATATTTTCATTTAACTTTATGGGGTTCTAATTCTAACTCTAATACAAACAGAGTGTGTCTGTTTTCAAAAAATGGAGGTTCTGGATATAACATCTCAGGTGCCTGGGTGTCGGATACTGCCTCTAAATTCTGGCGAGAATCATCACCGCCTTATAGTAACGGAAGTTTTAAGTCTGAATATGTATTCAGAATATTTAACGGCTTGAATGCCAACGGTAACTGGAAAGCAACATACTATAATGACCAGACATCCGGCTCCGGAACCTGCGACAGCATACGGGTTTATTTTACAAGAACAAACGGAACATCGGCACCCTGTGCAAGACTTGATTATATCAGTGATTCAGTGGTTTACTTTCCGGAAATGATTGTAGATACGGCGGATTTTTATTTGAAAAATACCGGTACGGCTAACCTGACCGTTTCTTCGTATTACTTTACCGGACAATATGCGTCTAATTTCAGTGTAACAAATAAACCACCGTCTGAAATTGCTCCGAATGACAGCGGACTTTTTAAAATCAGATTAAATCCTGTGACCGACAACCCGTTTAATAAGAAAATAAATGTATCAGTAAATTCCGATTATTATGAAAATGCTGTTTTAAACATTGAAACAAACGACCCCTCGAAACCTGTTTTCAAAGTATCGCAGCAAACGGATAATCCTCTTCCTGTAAAACTTGAATCTTTTACCGGAACTGTATTAAGAAAAGATGTAAAATTAATCTGGGTGACTTTATTTGAAATCAATAACTCGGGTTTTGAAATTGAAAGACAAAGCGGCGGGAGATGGGAAATAGCAGGATTTGTAAAAGGTGCAGGAAATACGAATTCCCGAATTTCATATGAATTTACTGATAAAAATCTGGAATCAGGGAAATATTTGTATAGATTAAAGCAAATTGATTTTAACGGAAATTTTATTTATCTTGAATTAGGTAAAGAATTGGAAGTTGGAATTCCCGCGAAATACGATATATCTCAGAATTATCCCAATCCCTTTAATCCTGTGACGAAAATAGATTACGATTTACCGTTTATTGGCAGAGTGGATTTAATAATTTATGATGTTTCCGGAAGACTAATAAAGAATCTTGTTAGCGAAATAAAAAATGCAGGATATTATACAGTTGAATTTAATGCATCGAATCTCGCAAGCGGAGTTTATTTTTACAGGATTACAGTGAATGATTTTACGGCTGTGAAGAGAATGGTATTGATAAAATAACGTTTGATAAAATTACAGATTTAAAAATTAACTAAGTTAAAAAGTAACAGAGTTATAAAGTTGTAAATGCAGGTTGATTTTTAATGGAATTTTATCGGGAACGTGATTTTTTTTCGTAGTTAATACGTTCCTTTTTCAGTTTTTAAGAAAACATTCGGTTTTCAAAAATGCTGTAACAAATTCAGAAAAAATAATTACCAGAAAACTAATGGGAAGATATACTTCGTGGTTAACTGAAGATAAAAAAATTTTAGTGAGAATTAACGACACAAATAAGCATATCCGGAGGACACAGTTTACAGGAAAAGGACTCCGGAACCGCTGAAATATTATTTAGCAGGTTTATGGATAAGAAGAATTGATTCGAGCACAGATTAGTTTATCAGGTAAGGAATAACGAAATACTGATTTACCGTTGTACATATCGTTACGATAAATAAGAAAAGTTTGATATTTATTGAAAAAATTTTTTTACACAATATTGGTTTTAATAATAACTTCCGGTTATATCCGGTCTCAGGACGACAGTTATTATTCAACAATAAATCCTTCCTCTGCTTCTTTTATTTCTGATTTGAAAACAAGAGTACGGTCACCATACACAAGAGTTGCTTATAGTAATTATATTACAACGAATATAAATAATTTTTCTTCTTACAGTGTCGGCGGCGGACAGCGAGCGGTTAATTGTGTATATTCATCTTATCAGTATGTTTATACTCCGCCTTTTACGTTTGATGTTATGAGCCGTGAACACACATGGTGTTACAGTTGGCAGCCGACTTATGGAAATACGAATACCGACCAGTATGCTGACCAGCATCATATTTTTCCGACCGAACATAATAATGTAAATAATGTCAGGAGTAATCATCCCCTTGGAATTGTAGCAACTATAATCAGTACTTTTTATGATGCGAAATACGGAAAAAATTCAAGTAATTATAACGTATATGAACCGAGAAATATTCATAAAGGCGATGCGGCAAGGTCTCTTTTGTATATGTGTGTTAGATATGATGATATAGACGGATATGTATGGAATTTCAACTGGCTTAACGGAACAAAATTACCCGCACTCGGCGAAGGGGCTCAGGATTTAAATACTCTTCTGCAGTGGCATATACAGGACCCGCCGGATAAATGGGAGGTTGACAGGAATAATTATGTTCAGTCTATCCAACAAAACAGAAATCCCTTTGTTGACCATCCTGAATATGTCTATTATATAAATTTTAATGATTTGACAAAATTGAATCCGACTTATGCAGTTGAACCTACTAATTATGTTACGAATCTAACGGCAGTTTTGAACGGAACTTCCGTTGTTATAAGCTGGACTGACGCTTCGGAATCGCAATTGCCTTCGGGATATTTGCTCGAAGCATATAATGTAAATAATTATTTTATTCCTATTGACGGACAGGTGTACAGCGACGATGCCGATTTATCCGATGGTAAGGCGCTTGTAAACATTTCATATGCGGCTTCAAATTCTTATACTTTTACAAATATTAATCCTTCAACTGTTTATTATTTCAGGATGTATTCATATAATGGTGACGGGACTTCAAGAAATTATAAAATTGACGGAAATACTGTTCCGACAGCAAATAATTCAAACAATCAGATTTTTTATACAACCGCTCTACTTGATGATTTTAACAGGAGTAATAATAATTCAATAGGGAATGTATCGGCAAGTTTTTCTTCTATATTATGGGATGAAACAGAAACATCATCACCAGCCTCGGTTTCGATTAACGGTAATATGCTGAGACTCGGCAGTACGACTGCCGGTAGAGATTTTGCATATCTGAATATGAGCAGTGTGTCCGGTTATCCATTGACACTAAATACAACAACTGATGATGTTATCTGGGCTTTTAATATGAGACAAACCCGCAGTGACCCTTCCGGATTCGATGCGACCAATTATGGTATTGCCTTTATTTTAGGAAAAACTACGGCAGATTTAATTTCAGGAGAGGGCTATGCCGTTGTTCTTGGAAATTCAGGAAGTACAGACCCTGTAAGACTTGCAAGTTTTACAAACGGAGTAAATTTGAATTCAAAATTTACGAATATTATTTCGGGAAATGATTACGGCGGAGAATATTTAAGCATAAAAGTGAAATATTCATCGGCAGGGGATAACTGGACGCTATATGCGGAAAGCAGTACCTCGGGTTTTCCTCAAAGCGATCCGAGAAATACGACAACTCAAATAGGAACCACAACTTCAAATTCAGTTTATACTTCTACTTCGCTTACTTATCTTGGCTGTCTGTGGAATCATAACATAAGTTCAAGCGATTTCGGATATTTTGATGATATATATTTGACCGACCCCCAAAGTACAACTCCGGTTGAATTAACAGCGTTCAGTTTTTCGGTAAATAAAAGTGATGTGACATTAAACTGGGCAACGGGTTTTGAAATAAATAATTACGGATTTGAGATTGAAAGAAAAGAAAACGCTTTATCGAATGATGAATGGAATAAAGTAGGATTTGTCAAAGGTATTGGAACAATATATGAAATCAGAAATTATTCTTTTGTTGACAGAAATTTACAATCGGGAAAATATAAATACCGGCTGAAACAAATTGACTATAACGGGAATTTTCAATATTTCGATTTGAACGGAATAGTGGAAATCGGAACACCGCAGAAATATTATTTATCACAGAATTATCCAAATCCGTTTAATCCCGTAACGAAGATAGATTACGAATTACCTTATGACGGCAGAGTTATTTTAAAGATATATGATATTACCGGCAGGGAAATAAAGACACTCGTTGACGATATGAATACAGCAGGATATTATACGGTTGTATTTAATGCATCGAATTTTGCAAGCGGTATATATTTTTATAAATTCACGGCAATATTTTTCGGAAAGGAGTTTATAACGATAAAAAAAATGATATTAATAAAATAGTATCATATGATACTAACTAAAAATAATATCAATATATTTTTTAAAATTTCAAAAACCGTACCCCCGATACAGCTCATTTTACTTTCCCTTTCCCCCATAACGCTTTCCCCATATTCGTTATATGTGAATTCAAATTGGTTTGAAAATACAATAAAAAAGGCATATTTTTACATTCTTCGATAAGGGCGATTAGCTCAGTTGGTTAGAGCGCTTCGTTTACACCGAAGAGGCCTGAGGTTCGAATCCTTAATCGCCCACGAAAATTTACACATTATCCTGCTGATAATAATGTCTGCCGTAAAAAAAATCCTGCCGTTAGTAATGTTTATTATTATTACATTACAAGTAAACGAAGTTTTTTCGCAAAAATATTATTTCTATACAGGAAAAAAATATGGTTCGGAATCGATGTATAATCCGATTAACTTCTTTCTTAACAGCGGATATGATATTATTCAATACGATAAATATTCAAAAAATATTTTAAAATATCCTTACGGAACGGGATTTAAAAATGTAGGACAAAATCTGATTAACCCGATTGGTCCTATAAACAGATACGGCTGGTGGAATTTTTTCAAAAGAGAGGTCTTGCCCTTTGCATATTCGAAAGATGAATCACAATGGTTTCCCAATTATCAGCTCCATTTACTCGGAGGCGGACTTACGTATGCGGCACTCGAAGACTGGTACAGGTATAATAAATTTTCTTATCCCAAAACACTTGCATTTACTACTAAAATGATGATTGACTATATGTGCGAATCTGTCGAAAATGGTGATTATGTGGGGGATGATGTAAGCGTGATTTCTGATATGTATATTTTCAATCTCGGGGGTGCGATTCTTTTCAGTTTTGAAGGCGTAAAAAAGTTTTTCAGCGAAAAACTTAATTTTGCCGACTGGTCCCTGCAGCCGTCTTTTACTATCCCGACTGTGTCGCTTGAAAATAACGGACAGTATTTTTCTATGAAATGGAAAATACCCTATATTCCGAAAATACATCTGTTTTATTTTTTCGGAATGACGACGCTTACAGGTCTGAGTTATAAATTCGATTCGGGAGATGCGATTTCAATCGGCGTCGGTGCAAGAGCAAGCGACAGGTTTGTTACCGACCCCCGTACGAATAGATATGAAGTTGCAATTGCCTGGGACCTGGGATTCTTTTATGACAGGAATAATTCGCTTATGACATCGTTGTTTTACAGTGTTTATACCGAAAACCGCCTGAGTCTGAATGTATATCCGGGTTTGTTTAAATTCGGCAATCTGTCACCGGGATTTTGGGTTGTCCTGAAAAATAACGGGAAGATGATGTTCGGACTGACAACAAGCTGGGCACCCGGGATTGCTTTTAAATAAAATAGTGTATCGGTTTTTCATTTCCAAAACTAAAGTCAAGGAGGACTTTGGGAATGAGGTATAAGATCATGTTTGGACTGACGACAAGCCGGGCTCCTGGAATTGCCTTTAAATAATAATGGCAAATCGGTTTTCGTTTATTTATTGAAAATTATACCTTATCTTACAGGAAACAACAAATAACAATTACTTATTTAATAATTTAAATTTTATAATTATGAAATACGCAAAAAGAATGTCGAACCTCGGAACCGAAACAGCATTCGAAGTTCTTGCTAAAGCCAAAAAACTCGAAGCTGAAGGTAAACATGTTATTCACCTCGAAATAGGTGAACCTGACTTCGATACACCGAGAAATATTATTGATGCCGCTATTAAAGCACTTAATGAAGGACATACCCATTATACACCATCTGCCGGTACACTGGAAGTACGAACAGCAATCGCAAAATATGTCAGCAAAACAAGAGGCCTGAATTTTACTCCCGATGAAGTGGTTATGACACCCGGCGGAAAACCGATAATGTTTTATGCAATAATAGCACTCATTGAAGAAGGGGACGAAGTAATTTATCCGAATCCGGGATTTCCAATATATGAATCTATGATTAATTTTATGGGTGGGAAAGCAGTCCCGATTCCACTCAGAGAAGAAAAAGAATTTGCTTTTGACCCTGCCGAATTGAATAATCTGATTACTTCTAAAACCAAAATGCTGATTCTGAATTCACCTCAGAATCCTACCGGCGGGATTTTGTCCGAAAAAGATATTAAAAAAATTGCGGAAATTATAAAAGATAAAGATATAATAGTATTGAGCGATGAAATTTACAGCCGACTTGTTTTCGACGGAGAACCGTTCAGCATCTCTCAGATTGACGGATTTAAGGAAAGAACAGTTATCCTCGACGGATTCTCAAAGACCTATGCGATGACAGGCTGGAGAGCAGGATATGGTGTAATGAATGAAGACCTTGCCGCGAAGGTTGCACGCCTGATGACTAACAGTAATTCCTGTACAAATGCATTTGTACAAAAGGCATGCGTCGAAGCACTCGAAGGTCCGCAGGACGGTGCCGATAAAATGAGAGAAGAATTTATTGCAAGGAGAGCAATTATTGTCGAAGGTCTGAACTCGATTAAAGGCTTTTCCTGTATAATGCCGCACGGTGCATTTTATGCTTTTCCGAATATAACAAAAACAGGATATAAATCGAGAGACCTGAATGACCATCTTCTTTATAATGCAAATGTAGCTGCTCTTTCAGGAACTGCATTCGGAGAATACGGAGAAGGATATCTGAGATTTTCATACGCAAACTCAAGAGATAATATTAAAGAAGCAATCAAAAGAATTAAACAAGTTCTGTAATTATCATTATTCGGCATTCTAAATTTCTCTATCCTCTGACATTCCGAACTTGTGAATGACCTTGACTGTAAATATAATGCATTCATCCCGATTTATCGGGAGTTCGGAATCTCAAATCCGAATTTGTTTCGGAATCTCAAACTTTAACGCTTGACTCTTCCCGCTTAACCTTTCACTTTTTTAAATTTAACATTTTAAAAAAGCGCCTCTGTTCTACATTTATAATACAGAATAATTTTAATAACTTAACGTAAATTTATATTATTAAATGAAATCCGATTTTCTTATAATTGGAAGCGGAATTGCCGGTCTTTCTCTTGCCTTGAAATTGGCTGAAATAGGCAATGTTATTGTAATAACGAAAAAACAAAAAGCGGAATCTAATACAAACTACGCACAAGGCGGAATTGCAAGCGTCCTGTCCAAGGATGATAATTTTGAATTGCACATCAAAGATACTCTGCTAAGCGGTGCAGGATTATGTAATGTAAAAGCTGTTGAAAAAATTGTCAGAGAAGGTCCTGCAAGAATAAATGAACTTATCGAAATAGGTACAAATTTTACTTATGAAGCAGGGATGCTTAAACTTGGTAAAGAAGGAGGTCATACAAGGAATAGAATCGTACATTCAATGGATTTAACGGGTCAGGAAGTGGAAAGAGCACTTCTTCATAGCTGCTCGAAAAATAATAATATCAGAATTTTCGAATATTTTTTTGCAATTGATTTGCTGACGACAAAAAATTTAAAAACTGAATCAAACAGTAAAAGTGAATTAAAAGAAAATTTTGAAGATATTTGCTATGGTGTCTATGCATTAAACGTAGAAACAAACAGGGTTGAAAAAATAGTTTCAAATAAAACAATAATTGCAACCGGGGGACTTGGACAGGTGTATCAGCACACGACTAATCCCGCAATTGCAACCGGAGACGGCTTTGCAATGGGCTACAGAGCAGGCTGCGAACTTGCGAATATGGAGTTTGTACAGTTCCATCCAACGTCACTTTATGAGAGCGCAACGGAAACAAAAAGAGACGACAGGCAGGTATTTCTTATCTCAGAAGCTGTCAGAGGTGCAGGAGCAGTGCTTAAAACAATTGACGGCGCTGAATTTATGCATAAATATGATGAAAGAAAATCACTTGCTCCGAGAGATATTGTTGCAAGAGCAATCGATACCGAAATGAAGAAAAGAGGAGATTCTTTTGTATATCTTGATTTAAGTGCTATCGGTGAGGAAAAAATTAAAAATAGTTTTCCGAATATATATAAAAAATGTCTTGAAAAAGGAATTGATATTACAAAAGATATGATTCCCGTAGTCCCGGCAGCCCACTATTCCTGCGGAGGTATTAAAACAAATATTAACGGAATAACAAATATTAAAAATCTTTACGCTTGCGGAGAAGTTGCTATGGCTGGTGTTCACGGAGCTAACCGGCTTGCCTCAAACTCGCTTCTGGAAGCACTCGTTTTTGCCGATGCAATTTTTAAAGAAATAAAAATATCTTACAATTCATTTGAAGATAAAATTCCAGTTACGGTCAGGTATGAACGGATTTTCGACTGGGACGATAAAGGTACAGAAAATACTGAAGAATGGATTTTAATTTCTCATAACAAAAAGGAAATTAAACAGGTAATGAATGATTACGTCGGCATTGTACGTAACACTTACAGACTCGAAAGAGCACTCAGACGTACAAAAATGATGAGGGAAGAAACAGAGGAATTTTATAAAAAAACAAAAGTATCGGTCGAACTTCTTGAACTTCGGAACCTTCTGACTGTCGCTTATTTAATCATTGTTTCGGCTTTGAATAGAAAAGAATCACGGGGACTGCATTTTATGCTTGATTACCCGGAAAAAGACGATGTCAATTTTTTAAAAGATACTGTTATAAAAAAAGAAGATAATTACTAAAAAATTCGAAAGGAAAACAAAGTTTTTATGAGTACAAACAAATCTTATGAATATGATTTGACGATTATTGTTGTTACCTGGAATAGTGAAGAAGAAATTGCGGAATGCCTCAATGCAGTTTATAAAAATAAAACACTTCAGGAAAAAATTAAAATTGAAACGATTATTATTGATAACGGCTCGGTTGACACTACAGTTAATAATATAAAAAATTTTATAAAACTGATTGATAAGGAAATCACGCTGATAGAAAACAAAGGAAATCTCGGCTTTACAAAAGCATGCAATCAGGGACTAAAGGCGTCAAGAGGGAAAGAAATAATGTTTCTTAATCCCGATACTCAGGTAATGGGCGACGCTGTCTTAAAACTTTATGAACATTTAAACAGCGACGAAAACATCGGAGCCGTAGCTCCGCAGCAGATTTCTCTGGGAAATAATATTTTACATTCCTGCCGGACCTTTCCGAAATACAGGGACATTTTTTTTGAGTTCCTGTTTCTTTCAAGAATTTTTTCGAAAAGTAATTTTTTCGGACGCTGGAAGATGAAGTATTTTGACCATAACAGTCTCAGGCAGGTCGACCAGCCGATGGCAGCGGGACTAATGGTCAAAAAGGATGTATTCGACAAAATCGGGGGACTGGACGAGCAATATACTATGTTTTTTAATGATGTGGATTTTTGTAAAAATATTTATAAAGCAGGTTATAAAATTATGTTTGACCCTGCGGCAAAATTAATACACCATATCGGAGCGAGCGTGTTCAGAGACAGGGCAAGAATGATTAAAATATGGAATAAAGACTGCAGAAAATATTTTAAAAAACATAATTTTAACGTTTTATTGTATCCCTTTTTTACAACGGGACTATTCGTATCTCAGGTTTTCAGGGTGATATACCATAAAATCAGAAGAAATTAATAAAGGCATACCGTGTTAACGGAATCAGGATGAAATAAGGGTATTAAATATTACAGGGTTAATGTGTATACAACCTCTAAAAAGAAATATTAATTCCTGATTTCAGTGCAAGGAACATAATGTTTTTCCGCTGTTTGAACTCCTTAATGTCATTATTTAAATTTGCTATCGTGAATGTTTTTGCGAATTCTCCCCTTATGTAATGAAATTTCATCCCGAAATCTAAACTCACATTTGTTGATACAGGAATCAAAAATCCCATACATAATGCACCTCCAAGATTCGTTCCTGAAGCCGGTTCTGACGGCAAATTAAACACCCCGGGATTCGTTAATATTGTATATGATTCAGATACTCTTTCGTTGTATTTCATAAAATGGATTCCAAATTCAAGCGTAACATATGGTCTTGCGTATTTGTTTGGTACTATATATCTGATACCAAGCATTAAAGGAATTGCAGTGCAAGTCCACTCATTATCTGCTATAGAAGTTCCCGGCTCTATTCTGTTCATCTCATAATTGAAATAACTGTTATTGAATTTGAATCTGTTGTAACTGAATCCGAGAGTTATATCTACCCCAAGAAATGAAAGATAATAACCTGCATAAGTTTCGAACGTAATATCATTCTTGTAGAAGTTACCGAAATCTCCAAAATTAACATTGTATCCTATCCCAACATCGAAATTTAATCCAATCTGAGAATTTGCTTTTGAATTTGATACAAAAAGAATTAACACCCCGAAAATTAAAATCAATATGAGATTTTTCTTAAAAATAATTTTTTTTATTCAATTTCTTTCCAGCGGAAATATTATTTTGTTTATGAAATAAACTTTACAAAAATAAACAATAATTAAATTATTAGAAAGACAGTAATATATCTTTGTTTCACACACCAATTGGGGTGCCACCTTTGTAGAAATTGTATAGGCATGAGCACTCTTTCGCAACCCAATAGGGGCGGCACCACTGTTGAAAATTTGTATTTTATGAATTTTTTCCTGACTTAAAATAATAACTTGATTTTATTAAATTTGACTATTAATGTTGTTTTAAACGATTTTGCGGAAATAAATGTTAATTAAGTTAGATTTTTTCACTTACAGGAACAAATAAAGTATGGGTGATATTTTAACACAAAGAGAAAAAGAAGTTTTAAGATACATAGTGGAAAATTTTATAAAACTGGCTCAACCTGTCGGTTCAAGGGAAATATCCAAAAAAACTGATTTAAACTTGTCTTCGGCTACTATAAGAAATGTAATGAGTGACCTTGAAGACAAAGATTTACTTAACACACCCCATACATCTTCCGGAAGAGTTCCGACCGATAAAGCATACAGATATTATGTGGACTTGCTTATGAGTAAAGGTAATTTAAGTGATAAAGAGAAAAGTATTTTTAAAAAGCAGCTTGAAGAAATTAAAAATTATTCGATACAGGATGATGATGTTTACAGCGAAACATCAAAGATACTCGGAAAAATTTCCCATCAACTTGCCATAGTAACTCAACCTTTTTTAAGTGCCGGAATATTTGAAAAACTGGAACTCATAAGCGTTTCTTATAATAAAATACTTGTTGTCATTAATCTTAAATCGGGTATCGTCAGAACAGTAATTCTCGAAGTGGATGTGGAAATTCAACAAATAAAACTTGAAAATCTTGCAAGGTATTTGAATGAAAAATTGCACGGACTGACTTTGAAACAAATTCGGGATACTTATTCGAAAAGAATAAGCGATTTAAATTTACAGGAATTGAACCTTATACAATTGTTCATTAATTCAATAGATAAAATTTATGGTGAGGAAGAAAAAGGAAATAAAATTTATATATCCGGAACCGGGGAAATAATTACACAACCGGAATTTGGCGACCCAAAAAAATTGCAGAATATAATAGAGATATCCGAAAATAAAAATCTGGTAATACATATATTTCAGAATACGGTGAAAGATAAAGATGAAATCAATATTTCCATAGGTTCCGAAAATACAGAAGAAAAATTAAAAGATTACAGTATAATCTGTACTACTTATAAATTCGGAGATGTTAAAGGAAATATCGGAATTATAGGTCCTAAAAGAATTGACTATCCGAAAATGATTTCCTTAATTGAATATACTTCGCGGCTTATCACGGAAGATTTTTAAAAGATTTTGTGTTGAATAAAGACACCGCTGAAACCATGTAAAGAATTAAAAGCAGTTAAAGTTAATTAAAAGTAAAATTAAATCTGAATTCATCAGAAACAGGGTTACGAAATCCTGTTATCAGGACTTGTAAGAACTAAGATTACGCAATTCTGTCATTCTGAAAATTCCTGACTTTAGTCCTGACCTTAGTCCTGACTTTAGTTTTCAATATCTCTTCTTTTTTTAACTTTTAGATTACGGGACATGTTCAATGTTAATTCGACAGATTGATCTATGAACTTAATTATTAAGTATCATAGAAAACATTTAATAATATCAGGAGACAATAAATATGAAAGACAAAAAAGATATCAAAATTAAAACCGAAAAAAAACATTCTTCACCCCAAAAGGAAGATGTTAATATTCCCGCAGATGCAAATAATACGGAAGCAGATACAGCTGAATCTGTAGAAACCACGGAAATTGATAAATTAAAACAGGAAATCGAAAACTTAAAAGACTCTTACCTTCGAAAAGCGGCAGAATTTGAAAATTATAAAAAACGTTCTGAAAGTGAATTCGTAAATTATTTAAAATATTCATCGGAAAAAATTATAAGAGAATTAATACCTGTCTATGATGATTTTAACAGGACTGTTGAATCACTGGAAAAGCAGGAAACAAACGATTTTGAAACTTTAAAAACAGCATTTTTATTGGTGTATGATAAATTTAAAAAAGTACTTGAAAAAGAAGGATTAAAAGAAATTGATTGCCTTGGAAAAGAATTTGATGTGAATCTTAATGATGCACTTTTAATGGTTCCGAGAGAAGATGTCAAACCGAACACGGTGATTGAAGTGGTGGAAAAAGGATATTATTTAAATGATAAAGTACTTCGGCATTCAAAAGTTTTGGTTTCTGCAGAACCTGAAAAAACAACCGAATAAAAATCACAATAAGTATACCCGTTAATAAAAAGAGAAAAAATAGTATAACGTACTTATGACAAAAAGAGATTATTATGAAATTCTTGGTGTTACCCGTAATGCATCGAAAGATGAAATAAAATCCGCTTACAGAAAACTGGCAATGAAATATCATCCGGACAGAAATCCCGGAAATAAAGATGCTGAGGAAAAATTTAAGGAATGTGCGGAAGCATACGAAGTTCTGAATGACCCTCAGAAGAAACAAAGATACGATGCGTACGGACATGCAGGTGTGAATGCAACCGGATTTTCCGGATTTGATAATATTAATGATATATTTTCGCATTTCAGCGACATTTTCAGCGGATTCGGAGGCGGCAGTATTTTTGACGATTTTTTCGGTAGCAGCCGTTCATCAGGCAGAAGACAAAGACGACAGGGAATACCGGGAAGCGATTTGAGAGTTAATTTGAAACTTACTTATGAAGAAATTGCTGACGGAACGGAAAAAACAATTAAAGTTAAAAAATATAAAACGTGCTCTGTGTGCAACGGCTCCGGAGCTAAGTCGGGAAGCGGTTATGCGTCCTGTTCCAACTGCAACGGTACAGGTGAAATCAGACAAACTACAAGGTCAATATTCGGTCAGTTTGTTAATGTGTCTGAATGCAGGACTTGCAACGGAGAAGGAAGAATTATCAGAGATAAATGCGATGTCTGTCAGGGTGAAGGAAGAATTAAAGATGAATCAACAATAAAAATTAATATCCCTCCTGGTGTTGTCGAGGGTAACTATATACCTCTCAGAGGACAGGGTAATGTAGGAATCAGGGGCGGCTATAGCGGCGATTTAAATGTAGTTATCGAAGAAGAAAAACATAAATATTTTATACGCGACGGTGACGATATAATTTATAATCTGGATATCAGTATTATCGATGCTGCGCTTGGTGCTGAAATCGTAGTCCCAACCCTTAAAGGTAAATCAAAACTGAAAATTGAATCCGGTACTCAGCCCGGTAAACGGTTAAGAATGAAAGAAAAAGGTATCAGACATTTGAATGACTTTGGCAGAGGAGATCAAATCGTTATTGTGAATGTCTTTATTCCTACAAAGTTAACCGGTAAAGAAAAAGAAATTCTTAAAGAACTTGCAAAATCTGAAAATTTTAACCCTAAATCTAAAACGAAATCAGATAAAGATTTTTTCAAAAAGATTTTTGGTTAATCTCTATTGTTCCTAAGGATGCCTTTATTAGCCTCTCGTTTATTGCCGTACCGAGATTCCTGTTCTCCAGCAATTCCGTAACTATTATCTTGTAACCTTTCTTGTCGAGTTTCCTTAAATTTGAAAACAAATTGGAAGCTGCTTTTTCATAAGAACCGTAAATTGACAAATTTAATAGTCCGATATCATGTGAGTAAATTTCAGTCTTAATAATTTCTCCCCTTTTTAATTGTATATTAATTTTTTCTTTTTCGTTTTTTATCTTTTCGAAAGCACTTATATTTTTGGTTATATATAACGGGGTATCTGGAGAGTAATGCGATAATAACATTCCGGGTGATAATATTTTTGTTTTGCGTTGTGAAATAACGTTTTGCTTTTGTGTAACTTTTTTACCTATGGTTTTTTCTATCTTTTCTTTTGTTATATAACCGTGTCTTAAAATGTATACTTCATCGTTTTGGAAACCGACTACAGTTGATTCAATTCCTATTTCACATTTACCACCGTCAAAAATGTAATTAATTTTTCCCCTTAATTCATTATAAACATCTTTTGCATCCACCGGGGATATTTTTCCGAATATATTTGCCGAAGGTGCTGCTATCGGAAGCTGTAAAATTCGTAATATGTCGCGGAATACTTTCTTAGAGGGAAATCGAATGGCTACGGTATCTAACCCGGCGGTTACGATGTCCGGAATTATTCGTTTTTTTTTCAGCACGAATGTTATCGGACCGGGGATGAACTTTTCCATTAGTTTAATGGCATCGGAAGGGATTTCTTTAACATAATTTACTGACTGCTCTATATTGTATAAATGAACAATTAAGGGGTTGAACTTAGGTCTGTTCTTAATTTTGAAAATTTTCAATACGGCGTTTATATTTAATGCATTCGCACATAATCCGTAAACTGTTTCAGTCGGAAGAGCAATTACGTTTCCTTTTATGATTTCCTTTACCGCGGTATCGATATTTTTTGTGATTTTTGTCATTACTCTAACCACTCGGTTCTATCAAGCGAACGGTATTGTATGGCTTCGCTGATGTGTGCCGTCGAAATTTTATCCTCGCCTTTTAAATCCGCTATCGTGCGGCTTACTTTTAAAATTTTGTTGTAGGCACGTGCCGATAAACCGATTTTTGTTATTGCCATCTTCATTAAATTCTCCGAATCAGCATCAATTTTACAATACTCCTTTATCTCGTTGTTTGTAATATTTGCATTGCAGAATATTCCTTTTATTCCTTTATATCGCCTCAATTGAATTTCTCTGGCTTTGATTACTCTTTCTCTTATAGCTTCGGATTTCTCTGACTCGTGCTTACTGGTCAATTCGGTGTATTTAACAGGATTAACATGGATGTGAATATCTATTCTGTCAAGTATCGGACCAGAAATTTTCGAAAGATGCTTCTGTATCTCGTAATCGGAATACATACTCATTTCTTTTGCAGTTCCGGCAGGGGAGGGATTCATTGCGGCTACAAACATAAAACTGCATGGATACTGTACCGTGACTTTGGAGCGTGCAATTGTTACAACCCTGTCTTCCAGCGGCTGCCTTAATACTTCTAATACATTTCTTTTGAATTCTGTTAATTCATCTAAAAATAAAACTCCGTTGTGTGCAAATGATATTTCTCCGGGTTTTGCATAAGGTCCTCCGCCTACTATCGCGACGTCGCTCGCAGTATGATGGGGTGACCTGAACGGCCTGTTGATTATTAGTGATGTATCCGGAGGAAGAATTCCCGCTATTGAATGTATTTTTGTTGTTTCCAGTGACTCTTCAAGCGTCATCGGTGGTAAAATACCCGGTAATCTCTTTGCAAGCATAGTCTTTCCAGAACCGGGAAGACCTATCATAATTATGTTGTGTCCTCCCGCTGCGGCTATCTCAGTTGCTCTTTTTACCTCTGCCTGTCCTTTTACATCCGAAAAATCAAGCGGGTATTTTTTGGTTGCATTAAAAACCTCTCTTATGTCGGATTTATATGCGGTTGCTTCTGTCTTACCGTTTAAAAAATCGATTATTTCGTTTAAATTCTTAAATGGTAAAATGTCTATATTCTCTACTACCGAAGCTTCCTTTGCATTTTCTGCAGGTAAAATTATTCCTTTGAATTTCTTTCTTCTTGCCTCTATGGCAATCGGTAATACGCCGGCAATATGCCTTAATTTTCCGTCGAGTGATAATTCTCCGATAAATATGTAATCTTTAATTTTCCCCAGTGTAATCTGTGAAGTTTCCGTTAATAAACCTATTGCAATTGGTAAATCGAAACCTGTACCTTCTTTTTTGATGTCTGCAGGCGACAGATTAATAGATATTCTTTTTAAATCGGGAAAGTATAAATCGGAATTTTTTATTGCTACACGCACCCGGTCGCGTGATTCTTTTACCGTATTATCGGGCAGTCCGACAACACTGAATTTATGAAATCCGCTTTCAAGATGTGTCTCCACTCTTATAATGTATGCCTCCACACCGAAAGTCGATGATGTATAAATCTCACTAATCATTTAATTGTCAGTTTTTCTTTTTAAAAGTTAACGTAATCGGAACACCCGCAAAACCAAAATGACCTCTGATTTTTCGCTCAAGGAATCTCTTGTAATTCAAATTTATTTTTCCGGGCTCGTTTGTGAAAAATGCAAAAACCGGATGGTCTGATTTTATTTGTGTTATGTAATTTATCTTGATTTCTTTTCCCTTTACTGATGGATGCGGCTTTTTTTTTATCTCTTCAAGAATTTTTTGATTTATTTCGCTTGTCCTGATTGTCTTGTTTTTTTCGGTGTATATTTTGTATGCTTCCTCGATGACTTTGTGTATTCTCTGCTTTGTTAATGCGGATATAAAAATTATACGTGCGTAATCCTCTGTCTTTAAATGATTCTTTATTTTTTCTTCGATTATCTTTGAGGTCTGTGAGTTCCTCTCTACCAAATCCCACTTGTTGATTACAATCAGTATTCCTTTTTTCTGATTTACTGTGTCTTCGATTATTCTGACGTCCTGTTTGTCGAGTTTAAATGGTGCGGTTTTTATGTCGGGTGTTTTTGAAAAATTATCGAATATTATTGCTGCATCTATTACTATTATTGCTACGTCGCATCTCTGTATGGATTTAAAAGTCCTTACGTTCGAATAAAACATTATTGATTCGATTCTTTTGAAGTAACTTTTCTTTTGCAATCCGGCCGTGTCTATTAATATTATATCCCTTCCGTAATATTTTATTACTGAATCTATCGGGTCACGTGTAGTTCCCGGTATGTCGGTTACTATGTTTCTTTCCTCATTTAAAATGGCATTTACAATAGATGACTTTCCTGAATTAGGCCTGCCGATTATTGCGAATTTTACTTTTTCGTCGGTTTTTGTTTCTGTATCATGAATGTCTTTTAAAACTTCATCGAGTAACTCTGCAACATTTCTTCCGTTTATTGCAGAAATTGTAATTGGAACTCCCAACCCTAATGAAAAAAAATCCGCAGAATTCAAATCCCTTTTTTCGTTGTCAGACTTATTACAGACCAGAAATATATTTTTTTTATTACTGTATCGCCTCAATATGTTCCCGAATTCGATATCAATAGGATGCAGTCCGTTTTCACAATCTACAAGAAATATAATTTTGTCCGCTTCCTCTATTGCAATTCTTATCTGTTCCCTGATGACTTTATCGAATTTTTCGTCTGAATCCGGTATAAAACCCCCTGTATCGATAACTATAAATTTTTTTCCCGTCCATTCCGTTTCACCATAGTTTCTGTCGCGTGTTACACCGCTCTCGTGATGTACGATGGCTACTCTTTTCCCCATAATCCTGTTGAAAAGTGTCGACTTTCCTACGTTGGGTCTTCCGACAATTGCAATGGTCTTCAGCATAAACTTACAAGTATATAGCTAAAATAATTAAAATCAATGTGATAAAATATTTAAAAAGAAATATTATAACCTTGCTCTTTTCTTCTGTCATTCCGTCCACCGCGACGGATGGTTCGGAATCTCAAAATTTTCTTTTTACCCCTTTACTTTTCACTTCTCACTTTTTATTATTTTCTATTTGTTTTGCTTCTCTTGCGACATTGCGTCTTAGCGATGAAAATTTATATTCTTAATTATTTTTCTGTGTCTCTGTGTTTTGATTATTTTTCTCTTTTTTTTAAATTGTCCTGCTGTTTGTTTTTTCCCATTTTTTATCTGTTAAAGATTTCCCCGGCAATTGTTTCTCCAATAGAAAATGATGATGTCGCCGCAGGGGACGGAGCATTGCAGATGTGTATTACTCTTTTCCCTTTTACGATAAGAAAATCATCAGCAAGATTGCCCTTGTTATCGCATGCCTGCGCCCTTACTCCTGCACCCCCTTTCTCGAGGTCGTCCTTTTTAATTTCAGGTACAAGTCTTTGTAATGCTCTGACAAATGCACTCTTTGAATAAGACCTGTAAAACTCTCCTAAGCCGATTTTCCAGTACTTGAACGCAATCTTAAAAAAACCTGTCCACATCATTGATTCATATAAATCTTTAATATTAATGTCTGACTTTTTGTAACCCTCTCTTGCGAATGCAAATACGGCATTCGGACCGGCTTCATATATACCCTCAATTCTTCTTGTAAAATGAACTCCCAGAAAAGGAAACTGCGGATCTGGAACAGGATAAATTAAATTTTTTATTAAATGTTTTCTTTCTTCCTTTATCTTGTAATATTCACCCCTGAAAGGTACAATCCTAATATTAAGATTTCTGTGTGTCATTTTTGCAATTCTGTCCGATTCAAGACCCGCACAGGATATAACCGCTTTTGCCTGATAAACCTCTTTGTTCGTTATTACTTCTGCATAATCTGTTTTTTCTTTTATTTCTGTTACTTTTTCACGGAAATGAATGTAACTGCCCTTATTCTGTATCTGTACAGCGATTTTATCCGATACTAATTTGAAATCTACTATACCCGCCTGTGGGACATTAATTGCCTTTATACCGGTGCAGTAGGGTTCGTAATCTTTTATTTCTTCACTTCTGAGAATTTTCAGTCCTGTCAATCCGTTTTGAATTCCCCTTTCGTAAATGTCCTGCAGCTTCGGTAATTCCTTCTCCTCCGTCGCGACTATTATCTTTCCGCAAATTTCGTATGGAATATTATTCTTATCACAAAATTCTATCAGATACCTGTATCCACGCCTGCAGTTTAATGCTTTCAGACTTCCCGGCTTATAATATATTCCCGAATGAATTACTCCGCTGTTGTTACCGGTCTGATGTTTCGAAACATCATTCTCTTTTTCGATAATTAATATTTTTAAATTTGGATTTTTTTCGAGTAATTTGTGACCCGTACTTAATCCTACTATTCCGCCGCCTATTATTATATAATCGTATCTATTCATTTTTTCCATTCCTGTTTGAAACTTTTAATATATTCGATTAAGTCCGTATCGATTTCTGTTAACGACTTTTTTGTGATTTTTTCGAGTTGTTTTATACCCGTTTTATCCGAGTTTACAGTCTCTTTAAATTCTTTGTAGTATTTTTTTAATAGCCCTTGTTCCTGTAAATAAAGCAAAAGATACATCGCCTGTGCGTAATAAAACGAAGTCTTCTTTCCGTAAAATTGCTCATCATTTGTATTCATAAGTTCCTTTAAACCGGTATATGTGTTTTCATCGAATGCTCTGCGTAACGATAATATCCTCCAGCTGAATTGTCCCGTAAGTTCACCGTCTTTGAATACAGCCTTTTCGTTTAATGATGCCATTCCTTCTTCAAACCATGAAGGTGATTCCGGAAAATCATATAACATTAATGAGTGAGTTACCTCATGCCCGATACTGCCTTTCCATGAAACATATCTCATCACAATTATATTTTTTGATATTTTATAAAATCCAAAAGGTGAAATATCATTTTCATCTACTCCAAACGTACTGACCGAGAAATTTTTGTAATCGTCGTACTTTTCGAATATAAATACAGGTATGATTTTATCTGGCAATTTTGTTATATATCCGTTCTTCATACCTTCGATTGTATTTCTTATGTCTTTGTCTATTATGTTGTAAGTAATATCCTCGCTTAAACCGGAAAAAATTACATAGTATCTGAACTTAATTATGGAAAATCCTTTTGGAATTACTTCGGAATAAATGTCTATAATCTCATTGCAATTGTAACCTTCATAAATCTCTTCGATACTTCCAAGTTCGTATTTGAAATCCTTTCTGATTGTGTCCGCTTTCAGGTTGATTGATTTGGTCTCTTTTCCGTAATCCGGACTTACAGGAAAATTTAATGAAATAAATAATAATATTATTATTGAAATTGTTATAAATAACGCTTTCATGACTACTGTTTTCTTTTTGTTCACTATAGATTTATCGTTAATCATAATAAGATAATATCCCCGTATTTCCTCCTACGGTTATATTCAAAGTTAATAAAACTTACTTATATAGTCTATTAATTAATAATTAAATTATATTAAAAATTCCATAATCTTATTTTATTTTTTTAATCTGAGTACACGGCAAAATTATATTTGGTATTTTAAACTCATCTAACATAATAAATTTTTATGATATTTGAATTATGATTTTTTTCTTTGAATTGAACTTAAACTATAATCTTTGCAAATTATTGTTAAACTGAAAATATAACAATATGATTTTATATATCCATGGCTTTGCCAGTTCGGGAAATTCAAGAAAAGGCAATATTTTAAAGGATTATTTCGGGAAAGATATTGTCCTTACTCCTGACCTCCCTGTAGAACCTGTGGAATGTGTAAAATATATTGAAAATATTATTTCCTGTATCGACGAAAAAATTCTGCTCATCGGAAGCAGCCTCGGTGGATTTTATTCGGTTATTTTGTCAGCACAGTTTAACCTGAAAGCAGTATTGATTAATCCTGCACTTTGTGCTTGGGAGAAACTGAAAACTAAAGTCGGTGTTAATAAAAATTATTCAACCGAAAAAGAATTTGAATGGAAAAAAGAATTTAACAAACAACTCAAAGAAATTTATAAAAATAAAGTTCACAATTCAAAATATGAAATTAATCCGTCGAATTTTTTTCTTCTCCTTGCAGAAGATGACGAACTGATAGATTATAAAGAAGCACTTCGGGAATTTCCGGATGCCGGAAAAATTTTAGTTTTGAATAACAGAGGACATGAATTTTCCAAATTCGAAGATGTGCTTCCGGAAATATCGGGATTTTATGATGAAATTTAAGTTTTATATTCAATAAACGATAATTAATGACTGCGGAAATTCAATATGATTTGAGAGAAGATAAAGAAAAAATAATTTATTCTCTGATTGTTTCTGTTTCTTTTCTTATGCTTTTATGGATTGTGAAAATTTTTGATTCTGTTTTTCAATTCGATTTATTCAGACTCGGCGTGTATCCGAGACATATTAGCGGTTTAATCGGTATATTGTTTTCTCCGCTCATACATAAAGACTTCTCTCACCTTTCTTCGAACTCTACTACTCTTTTGTTTCTGTTTTTTTTCTTGTTGTACTTTTACAGAACTTCGGCTTACAAAGTGTTCTGGATTGTGTATTTCTTCGATGGCATTTTTGTCTGGATACTTGGAAGAGAATCGTACCATATCGGAGCAAGCGGATTGGTGTATGGCTTTGTAACATATCTTTTTTTTGCAGGACTTCTGAGAAAAGATAAAAGGTCAATTGCTGTCTCTCTGCTGATTACTTTTCTGTACGGGGGTATGGTATGGGGAATTTTTCCGACTGATATACGTGTGTCATTCGAAGCACATATTGGCGGTGCATTGGTCGGAATTGTTTGTGCTCTTATTTTCAGAAATACGGATATTCCACCTAAATATGAATGGGAAGATGAACAGGAGGAAATTGATGAACCTTATGAAAACAATATTAATCCTGATGATATAAAAATAAGAGATGACGCAAGACCAAAATATTTTAATTAATTAACTTTTATATCTCCGGCTAACTCCTGCCAATTTTATTATTCCATTCACTTTTTCCCCCATCTTTATTTACTATATTTTATATTCTATATGTTATATGTCTATTATTTACTATCTGTTCCTCTTGTCTTATTTAATAAATTTATTTTTATAAATTTTTGTCTTATATTATTTAATTACAATATATTAAATTAAAATTATGAACAATAAAATACCTGTTACGGTTGCTTATGGTGACGGGATAGGTCCGGAAATTATGAGTTCGGTGCTTACAATCCTGGAAAATGCAGGGGCAAATCTGGATGTGGAAGTAATTGAAATTGGAGAAAAACTCTATCTTAAAGGAAATACATCCGGCATAGATAAATCGGCATGGGACTCGCTGATAAGAACAAAAGTATTTCTTAAAGCTCCGATTACTACCCCGCAGGGCAAAGGTTATAAAAGCCTTAATGTTACAATACGAAAAACTTTTGGTTTGTTTGCTAATGTCCGTCCTTGCATTTCATATCATCCGTTTATTGATACTAAATTTCCGGAAATAGATGTGGTTATAGTAAGGGAAAATGAAGAAGATACTTATGCGGGAATTGAGTACCGCCAGACTCAGGAAGTTTTTCAGTGCATAAAATTAATTTCCAGACCGGGTTCTGAAAAAATTATCAGGTATGCATTTGAATATGCTGTTATGAATCATAGAAAAAAAGTATCCTGTTTCGTTAAAGATAATATTATGAAAATGACAGATGGTATTTTTCACTACCTGTTTAATGAAATATCCAAGGAATATAAAGAAATTCAGGCAGATTCGTATATAGTGGACTTTGGAGCAGCTCAGCTTGCCACCTCACCTGAACAATTTGATGTGATTGTTGCGGAAAATTTATATGGTGATATAATTTCTGATATTGCAGCTCAAATGACCGGTTCTGTCGGGCTTGCAGGCTCGATGAATATCGGTGAAAAATGTGCTATGTTCGAAGCTGTACACGGCTCGGCTCCGCAAATCGCAGGCAAAGGAATTGCTAATCCTTCCGGACTGCTTCTCGCTTCGGTTATGATGCTTGTTCATATAAAACAATTAGATGTTGCCTCAAATATACATAACGCATTACTGAAATTAATAGAAGAAGGAATGCATACACCGGATATTTTTAAAGAAAATATAAGTAAAAAACAAATTAACACAAAGCAGTTTACGGAAGAAATTATTAAACGTTTGGGTTCAAAACCTGAAAAATTAAAACAGGTTGATTATGCTGTTAAAAAAACCGAAATGAAAGACCTGAATAAACCTGAAAAAAGTAATTATCTCGTTCTTAATTACAAAAAACAAATTAAAGAACTAATCGGAGTAGATGTGTTTATTGACTGGAACCTCGGCTCTGCTGAAGCACTTGGGGATATGCTGAAACAAATTAAAACCTCATCCTTAAAACTGTTACTTATCAGCAATAGGGGAGTGAAAGTCTGGCCTCAGGGTTTTACGGAAACTTTTTGTACCGACCACTGGCGGTGCAGATTTGTATCACCCGGTAATGAGGTTATTCACCATAAGGAAATTACAGAGTTACTGAATAAATTAACGGAGTCCGGCTTCGAATTTATTAAAGTCGAAAATCTTTATACGTTTGACGGAGTACCAGGATTTACTCTGATACAAGGACAGTAAATATGAAACTGATTAACAATAACGATATTCATGATGCATCGGTAAATCTTGCTCTTGAGGAATATTGTGTCAGAAACCTCGACTTCAGGGAGGAGTCTTATGTCCTGTTCTATATTAATTCGCCTTCCGTAATTATAGGTAAGCATCAGAATACTGTCGAAGAAGTTAATGAGGAATATGTTAAGAAGAATAATATTCAGATAGTACGCAGGATATCGGGCGGAGGGGCAGTTTATCATGATCTGGGCAATTTAAATTTCAGCTTTCTTACGAAACATGCCGATAATAGCGTGAATAACTTCAGAAAATTTACGCAACCGATTGTCGATATTTTGCGAAAACTCGGTATTAAGGCGGAATTGAGCGGAAGAAATGATATAGTAGTGGAAGACAGGAAAATTTCCGGTAATGCACAGTTTACTAATTTGAAAACTATGTTTTCTCACGGGACTTTGTTGTTTGATTCTAACCTCGATGATGTTGTCAGAGCTCTGAATGTCAGAACCGATAAAATTGAAAGCAAAGGTATAAAGTCAATAAGAAGCAGAGTGGCAAACATTACCGAATTCCTCAAAGAAATACATAAAAATCAAAAATTCAGTATATACGATTTTAAAAATGAAATTATAAGTGAATTGTTTAAAGACTATTCTGAAATTCCTGTTGTGGAAATTTCAGATACACAGTGGAAAGATATATACAAACTATCAGAAGAGAAATATAAAAACTGGGACTGGAATTACGGAAGGTCTCCGGAATTTAATATTAGGAAAATAAAAAGGTTTGAGTTTGGACAAATAGATGCCAGAATTAACGTTAAAGACGGGAAAGTAAAAAATATTAAATTTTTCGGAGATTATCTGGGATTTGGTGATAATGAAAATATTGAACGAATCCTGACTGATATAAAATATGAAGAAAATAATTTTATAAATGCACTTAAGCATGTGGATATGAATGCCTATTTTGGCAATATTTCTGTCGATGAGTTTGTAAAATTTTTATTAATTTAGTTAAACCGCTTTTTTTATGAAATTACTTTCGGAAAAAGAGATAAATAAAAAATTAAAGAATTTAAACGGGTGGTACTTTTCTAACGGCTCTGTCAAAAAGAAATTTAAAACAAAAGGATACCCGCAGACGGTCGGACTCGTTACTTCCGTTGCTGCACTCTGTCAGCAGTTCGACCATCATCCCGATTATATTATAATGAAATATTCTGAGGTGGAAATATCCTTTTCGACCCATTCTACCGGAGGTGTTACAGATAAAGATATGCAAATTGCCGAAGAAATCGAGAAACTCTGAATTTATTATAATGAAAAAAATTCCGCTGATAGATTTAATAAAGTATTTTTTGTATGTGGGCACAACAATTTACGGAGGACCCCTTGCTATAATAGATAACTTCCGAAAAGATATGGTTGAGAAAAAAAAATGGATTAATCAAGACGAGTTCTCCAACATTTTTGCCTATACTCAAGTTGCTCCGGGACCTATTTCTTATCAGTTTTGTGTCTATTTCAGCTATTTTAAAAACGGATTTTGGGCGGCACTTTTTTCCGGTATTGCACTCATTATACCTTCATTCGTTTTAATGCTGATTTTTTCAGTTTCTTATCAGTTTTACGGGAAAAACACTTATTATGAAAATTTTCTCTACGGTATTAGCCCCGTCGTTATTGCAATAATTTTACATTCGGGCTTTAATCTCGGAAAATCGATTTTTAAAAAAGACTTTTTTTTGTATTTGGTGGCTTGTGTTTCTTTGTTGTTTACGGTTTTTTTTAAGTTTCATATAATCTTTACTGTATTAGCACTCGGAATTATTACTATCCTTTATTATTCCGTTATTAATAACAAAAAACTGAGTTCCATTTCGATTCCCGTTATCTTGATTTTTATCGGGAAATTATTTTTACTTTTTCAGGAAGCGAAATTTTTTTTGTTTAAACTTGCACTTGTTTTTTTGAAAGTGGGTGCTTTAACATACGGAAGCGGATATGTAATCGTCGGTGCGTTGCAGCAGGAAATCGTTCAGAACTATGGCTGGCTTACTGCAAAGGAGTTTATTGATGGAATTGCCTTTGGGAATATTACTCCCGGTCCGGTTGTTATTACTTCGACATTTATTGGATATATGACTTCGGGAATACCTGGCTCGATTGTGGCAACGGCTGCAATATTTTTACCTACTTTCATTTTTGTGATTCTGATTGCAGGTAGAATAAAAAAATTTGAGAAAAATTTTTATCTGCAGTCTTTCTTAAAAGGCATTAATGCCGCTGCTATCGGAGCAATATTGGCTACGGCAGTTTTTCTCTCGAAGGATTCTATTGTGGATGTTCCCGGTATCGTATTGTTTGTGTCTTCTTTGATTGTCCTGTTTTTTGCCAGACTTAAAACTTTGTATCTGATAATTATTGGCGGTATACTCGGCATTGTTATTCGTATGATTTTTTAATATTATTGATGTATGAAAAGAAATATAATTGAAAACGAAAAAAACAGCAGGTCAATAATAATAAATTATACTGTGAAAAAATTAAACGTTTTATTATATGTCATAATCATATTCTTGTCCGGTCTGTCTGTCGGATTTTCTCAAAACAGGATTTCTCCTGCGGGTTTATCTTATGTTAATGGCGAACCGGATTTCTATATGGGATTCGGGACAACAATCTCGTCTTATTTGGGTGGTGACTTCGGCAGCACCTTCCAGATAGATTTTTTCAGGAGCTATTATGATAACGATTATTATTATGACGATTATTATTATAACAATAATAACCCGTCTTTCATTTATCCGCTGCAACTTGACCTCTTGTTCGGTTATAAAATAAATAATTACCTTTCTGCTGAATTTGAAACCTCTTTTCTGTTTCATCTGGATGGATGGGCAGCAAGACAGTATGAATCCGGAACAATTGGAGAATGGGATTATCTGGATAGATATGATAATGCTACATTATATGCTGTACCTTTTACAGCTTCCCTGAAATTATGTCCGTTCGGTTCGGACAGATTTTTTTATCTGAAAGGCGGTTTTAGTACTTGTTTTATGAGTGAATCAGTCGATAGGGTAAGAGAATATTATACCTATGATTATTACTATTACTATAACAGGTATAATGTGATAATCGGAAGCTACAATACAAAAAGATGGCTGTCGGGTTTTATTGTTGGGTTGGGTTTTAGGTATTCTCCTTCAGACTTCTTCGGGGGAGAAACAGAAATCAGATACTCTGGATATTTTAATTCTGATAAAAAAGATAAAAGCCCGCTTTCTATTGACAGGACTTCGTTAATTCAAAATCTTGCTTTGAATCTGAAATTCTATGTCTATTTTTAAAAATGATCTTGCCTCTTAATAAGTGATTTTGTCTTTCTTTCTTTCCCACTTCTCGAATGCTTTTAATGCTTCATTTCTTAACAACTGTGTCATTTTGATTTTTCTGTCCTGGATTTTATTCTTCAACTCCCTGTATATGTAATCGTCACTGAAATTAATATTAGCAGCATCTTTTCTTGTGTTTGAATAAAAGATTTTTTCAATCTTTGACCAATAAATTGCCGAAAGACACATAGGACACGGCTCACAACTTGTGTATATTGTACAATCTTGTAAATTGAAACTCTTTAACTTCTTGGACGCACTCCTGATTGCTTCTATTTCCGCATGTGCAGTAGGGTCGTTCTTGGTTACAACCTTGTTCGTTCCGTATGAAATTATTTTACCATCCCTGACTATTATTGCTCCGAATGGTCCCCCGTCTGTACTTTCAATGTTTTTTGTTGAAAGTGCAATGGCTTTCCGCATATAGTAATCGTCTGTGTGCCTTTTTATTTTATCGGAGTGCCTTATCGATTTTTTCCTGCTGCTCTTTGTATGCCTTTGTGTCACGTAGTTCTAATGCTTTTTCTATGTTGTTTTTTGCGTTATTATAATCTTTCATTTGATAGTAGAGTTCCGAAATATAGTAAAAAATACTTGCCTCATTTACGCTTCCTTTCGATAATTCCTGAGCATCTGTGCATAGTTTAATTGCTTTCTTGCGTTCATTATCCGTTATGTTTTTCTTCTTTGTTTCTCCGTAAGCATAGCTTAATATCAACGATACATAAGAAGAATTTATTGATTCGTTGCTTTTTCCGAACTTTTGAAATAAAATATCATACTGCTCAAGTGCCTTGTCTATGTCGTTGTTCTTTTTAACATATGAATCTGCAAGTATTATGTATGCCTCCTTTAATCTGTCTGTCTGGGAATATTGCTGAAGGAAAAGTATTATTTTGTCCGGAGAGCCGTCAATGTACGCTATCTGTAAAGCAGCATCATCGGTGTATCCTTTATTGTTTTCCGGATCTAATTGTAATACTTTCTCGAGATAGACCTGCACTCCTTCAAGATTTCCCCTGTTTATTAATTTTTCTGCCATTTTGTAGTTTAACTCTACATTGTCCGGATAAACCTCAAGCCCTTTCTTGATCGAGATGAATGAAAATGTTCCTGCATTGATAATTTTCATTTCTTTTAAGAATTCATCTGCCGGAAGGTATCCTATTATTCTGTCTATTTCTGCACCGTCCGGATTTACAAATAATATTGTCGGATATCCGCTAATATCATATTTTTTCGCAAGCTCTGTTCCTTCTCCCTTCTCCGCATCTATTTTCCAGTTAATCTGATTCTTATTTGCAAATTCGGCTACCTCGGGATTTGTGTAAACCTTTTTGTCCAGTTCAACGCACCATTTGCACCAGTCTGTAAAAAAATCTATCATCACGATTTTATTCTCGTCTTTGGCTTTTTTTAAAACTTCGTTGTAACTACCTTCTTCAAATATTACTTCATCTGTTTGTAAGAATATGGTTGCATTGGAAAATAAATTGTTTATAAACAATAAGTTAAAAACAATACAAAATATTAAAATTGGCTTTTTTTTCATGTGTTTGTTATTTAATTTACAGAAAATTTAATAATTTATAAATTGATTAAAAAGTGATTTTAAAATATACCATTTGACTTTAGACAAATAAATAATATTGTTAAATTTATAAAAATTTATTTTTTCAAAATTAACTTAAAAAAGTCATGAAGAAAACAATAATCTTAGTAACGCTGTTTTTCTGCGTTTTACTCGTTTCGGGTTTGTATTCTCAGGTTAGAGAAATTCCGGTCAGAGATTTCTTTAAGAATCCGGAAAAAACAGGTTTCAGAATATCTCCCGATGGTAACTATCTTTCATATCTCACGTCCTACGAAACCCGTTTAAATATTTTTATTCAGGATATAGAAACGGGGGATATAAAAAGAGTAACCAGCGAAAAAGATCGGGATATTATTGCATACCTCTGGAAAGGCAGCAATAAAATCCTTTATCTTCAGGATACCGGCGGAGACGAAAATTATAAATTGTATTCGGTAAACAGAGATGGAACCGACCTTAAACTGCTTACCCCTCCGGAAAAAGTGAGAGTTGAACTTGTTGATGAACTTGAGGAAAATCCAAATGAGATTTTAATTGGTATGAATCAGAGAGATGCAAGAATATTTGACGTATATAAATTAAATGTGAATACCGGGGAAATGACTATGGTTGCGGAAAATCCTGGGAATATTTCCGACTGGGTGACCGATCACAACGGAATAATAAGAATTGCAATTGCAACAGACGGTGTTAACAGAACAATCTTATATAGAGACGATGAAAAAAAAGAATTTTCTCCCGTTCTGACAACAAACTTTAAGGAAACTCTTAATCCAGTGTTTTTTACTTTTGATAATGAATTCGTTTATGCGGTTTCGAATCTGGACAGAGATAAAGCAGCAATTGTCAAATATGATATAAAAAACGCCAAGGAACTTGAACTTATTTACGAAAATCCTGAAGTAGATGTTACCGGACTAAGTTACTCAAAGAAAAGAAAAGTATTAACTGTTATATCCTACATTACAGATAAAAGACAAATTAAGTTTTTGGATGATGAGACTGCGCGGAGATATAACAGGGTGAAAACAGAACTCGGAGAATATGAAATTGCCGGCTCCGGAATGAATGACGAAGAAGATAAATGGCTGGTCAGAACTTACAGCGATAAATCACTTGGCGCGTATTATTTGTTTGATATAAAAAAAGATAAATTAACCAAAATAGCCGAAGTGAGTCCCTGGATTAACGAAAATGAAATGACACCTATGAAACCTGTGAAATATAACTCAAGGGACGGTTTGACTATTCATGGTTATCTCACACTACCGGTTGGCATCGAACCGAAAAATCTGCCTGTCGTTGTTAATGTTCACGGCGGTCCGTGGGCAAGAGACAGATGGGGATATAATCCCGAAGTGCAATTTCTGGCTAATCGCGGATATGCTGTCCTGCAGGTTAATTTCAGAGGCTCGACAGGATACGGAAAAAAATTCTGGGAAGCTTCCTTTAAACAATGGGGTCTGAAGATGCAGGATGACATAACAGACGGAGTACAATGGCTGATAGACCAGGGTATTGCTGACCCGACACGCGTAGCTATCTACGGCGGAAGTTACGGAGGATATGCTACACTTGCCGGACTTGCATATACTCCTGACTTATATGCATGCGGTGTTGATTATGTCGGCGTTTCTAATCTCTTTACTTTTATGAAAACTATTCCTCCTTATTGGGAACTTTATCTCAAAATGTTCTACGAAATGGTAGGTGACCCTGTAAAAGATAGCCTTCAGTTCGTTGCCACATCCCCGGCTCTAAATGCAGATAAAATTAAAGCACCCTTGTTCGTTGCTCAGGGAAAAAGAGACCCGAGAGTAAATGTCAATGAGTCTGACCAAATGGTTGAAGCAATGAAGAAAAGAGGTATTGATGTCGAATATATGGTGAAAGATAACGAAGGACACGGCTTCCTGAATGAAGAAAACAGATTCGATTTTTATGGATCAATGGAAAAATTTCTGGCTAAATACTTAAAAAAATAGCCGGTATTAACAACTATTAAACTTATTTAAAAAGGATTTAAGCAGATATTAGTCGGAATTAATGTCAAAAAAAATTGTTATTTTATTAATTATAAACATAAGAAAGGAAAAGTTATGAAATCTTTGAAAATTTTATCTGTATTGATGGTACTTATTGTTTTGTTCTTTTTTGTCGGTTGCGGAAAGAAGGACTCGGACGTTACTAAAAAGGAAGATGCTAAAACTGAAACTACGGAAAAAAAAGACGTGACTATCGGTGATAATACACCTGTTCACCTGAAATATGATATAGCTGTGGAAAAGGAAAAAGGTACTATGGAATTATATTATAAAGGCAGTAATGCAAAGTTTATTATGTCGGGAAAAGAAGCAGGGAAAACTTTTAATATGACTATGTGGGTAAAAGATAAAATTCTCTATATTTTAACTGAATCGGAAGGTGAAAAAATTGCTATGAAAAGCGACATATCCAAAGACCCCAATTTTAAAGATTATAGAACATTTATTGATGTTAAAGAAGAATTAAAAGATGCTAAAAAAGAGGGAACGGAAGAAATAATGGGATATAAATGCGATATTTATAAAAATAAAGAAGGTACCGCTTCTGTCTATCAGGATAAAGTTGTATTGAAATCTGTTGATAAAGACGCTACATTTACAGCTGTCCTGTTTGAACCTGATGCGAAATTCGGTGATGATGTTTTTGAACCGCCTAAAGATATCAACTTTATAGACATGGACAAGATGAAATAAAATTTCTCAGGACGGCAGAATTAAATTTCTGCCGTCCCTTTTTATTAACTCACTCTCTTATGGATAATAGATTATTTATAATAATTGGAGATATTACAAGACAGAATGTTGATGCTGTTGTTAACGCTGCTAATTCGACTCTGCTTGGAGGCGGAGGTGTAGACGGTGCAATACACCGTGCCGCAGGTCCTGCACTTCTCGAAGAATGTAAAACACTCGGCGGATGCAAAACAGGTCAGGCAAAAATTACGAAAGGATATAAATTGCCTGCAAAATATGTAATCCATACGGTCGGACCTGTATGGTTCGGCGGAAAAAATAATGAAGAAGTACTCCTTGCTGAATGTTATAAAAACGTTTTTAAATTTGTCGAAGAATATAATTTGAAATCCGTTGCCTTTCCGTCTATTAGTACAGGTGCATATAGATTTCCCGTCGAAATTGCATCTAAAATCGCTTTAAATGAAATAAATTCTTTTCTTTCACAAAATAATTCTGTTGAAAAAGTTGAGGTTGTTTGTTTTGACCAGTTAACATATAATGTATACCTGAAAAATTTATGGTAAACGCTCCTTCGGTTAATATTTATAACTGTTTGTATTTATCATCTTAACAATAATGAATCCGAATAGCAACATAAATAAGCATTTTAATAACAATGGAAATCAAAAAACAGATACACTTAAAATCGCTGTTTTTGGAGATATTCATGGCTGCTTTCATACTTTATCGGAATTGTATGATAAGGTATTAAAAACAGTTGATAAGAACAGTATTTATTCGGTTGGAGATTTGATAGACAGGGGCGAATACTCAAAAAACGTGCTGCAGTTTTGTGTAGATAACGGAATAAAACCTGTGATGGGTAATCATGAACATATAACGACCTGTGTTATCGAAAATCCTGAAGGTAAATATTTAGATTATAACAACAGAAATCTTGATGTGTTTGTTTCTAACGGGGGACGTAAAACCCAGTATAGTTTTGTTAATTCCTCCAGTATATTCGGATTTTATAAATTCCGTGAAGAATTTATTGATTCTGACTTTTTTAAGTTTATTAAAAGTCTTCCTTTTAAATATGAATTTGAAAAAGTGATTATAACACACGGTGGTATTACACATAACTCAGAGGAAATCGACTGGATTTGGAATAGAAATATGCCCGATAAAATGGACAAATTGCAAATTCACGGACATACTCCCTGTAAAGGAGAAATAGATTATATAGAGAATCATTATATAAATATTGATACCGGATGTGTTTACGGATATAAATTGTCTTGTGCGGTTGTTGATAAAAAAAACGGGCAGATAATTGAAATCTTACAGGAGAATTTAAGAAAAGAAGATAATACAAAGGTGTAAATTGTCCCCCTTTATTAATATATCTTAACAATTACAAATAAAAATGTCATAAAAAGGAAAAATTAATTTGTAGTATTTGATAAAATAATTTGACATATTTGATAAGATTTATATTTTGATATTCTGTACTTGTAAAGAATTTTTTACTCGATGACTCAAATAATATAAATCTGTATTTTTTTAATTTACTATATTGAAATTTAAAAAACCGGCGGTATAAACCACTCTGTAAACAATCTTTAAAAATTATTACAACCAACGCAGATATTATTTGTCTGCATTTTTATTAATTAATAAATATAATTTAAATTTATGAATCTTTTTGTAGGAAATGTTGATTTCAAGGTTACGGAAGAAGAATTGTCCGAATTGTTTGGTAAATATGGTGAAATTACATCGGCTAAAATTATTACCGACAGAAATACCGGTAGAAGCAGAGGCTTTGCTTTTGTTGAAATGGAAAATGATGAACAAGCAAAAGAAGCCATTAAAAACCTGAATGGTTATAATTTAGGTTCAAGAGAATTATCGGTTTCTGAAGCACGTCCGAAAGAGAAAAGAAGAACACAAAGAGGCGGGTATAATAAGAATTTTGACTGAGAATAAACATTATTCTCTCCTGACTTTCAGTTGTATTATTCTGTCATTTTATTCTGATTTTCGGATTAAGAAAACTGCCTGATTTCTTCGGAGATTAAGTCATAGATTTAGTCCATGATTGTATTATGGTTGATGTCTTCATTTATGACTTTACCTTTCTGCCGGATTAAAAAACTTGTGAGTCTGTTTTTGCAGGAAATTTGAAAATTTTTCAACTAATTGCTGTTCGAAAAAAGTTTTCTCAAACGATTTTATATTGTGTTATTTATTTAATAAACGAAGTATTCCGGGGTACTGTTTGATAATATAACTTAACCTGTGTTTGATGCGATTCCCTCAATTAAACCGAATATAGGTTTAACTTTTCGTTTTATGTATCAACATTAAAATGTCCCTCTTCCGCAAAAGTGTTTTGCCTTTCTGTATTAGACAAATGTGCTTTGTTCCGATACTTTAATACTGCAGAAATTTTATACTATTGAAAATTTATATTTAGTAGATTAATTTGTTATATTAATAATAACAATAAATATATTATTGTTTTATCATTTATATATTATTAATGTATTTTGAATAAGTAACAACGAGGTAACAAATATCCGTAAAAATCAAAATTTATTAAAGTATAACTCCACACAATTATAATCATCATTTCTTGTAAATATATTACTAATTACCTTAATATATTATGCCATATTAAAATATGGTCATATCTCAATTATAAGACACTTTAACTTCAAAGTCAGTAAATTAGTCGAAAATAATTTTATCGTTGATTGTGAAGCATTTAAATTAAAAATAAAGGTATTTCTGAATATGATTTCGAATATTTTTTCTGAAATACAAACTGCTACTAAAAATAACAATTGAATTATCAGTTTATTTTCTGCAAATTTATAAGTTTATAATATTTTTCTTACTAATAATTTAATTATGCAAAAGGAAGCAAAAGCACGTATTAAAATAAATAAACTTCTCGAAGAAGCAGGATGGCGTTTTTTCGATAATGATAAAGGTCGTGTTAATGTAATTCTTGAAAATAATGTCAAAATTACAGATGAATTATTAAATGATTTCGGGGAAAATTATGAGAAAGTTACACAAGGTTATATAGACTATCTGCTACTTGATGATAAGAGTTTCCCGATTTGCATACTTGAGGCGAAATCGGAGGATAAAGACCCTCTTTCCGGAAAGGAACAGGCAAGAAGATATGCCGATTCGCTGAAAGTTAGATTTATAATTTTGTCAAATGGTAATATTCATTATTTCTGGGATAAGGAGACAGGAAATCCTACCCGAATATCTTATTTCCCCCGTATTGAAACTTTATTACATCAACATACATTCAAACCCGACCCGAATAAACTTGCTGATGCATCAGTAAAAAAAGATTATATAACTACGACAAAATATCCGTATTATAATTCCGAACCTATGTATGTCAATGAGGCAACCCGTGAAATATATGTTTCCGAACATAATCTTAATTTTCTTCGTGAATATCAAATTGAAGCAATTCAATCTTTACAGTCATCCGCAAGTAAAGGAAATAATCGCTTTTTGTTTGAAATGGCTACGGGAACCGGTAAGACACTTGTTTCTGCCGCATTAATCAAATTATTTCTCAAAACAGGAAATGCCGAACGGATATTATTCCTCGTTGACCGCCTTGAACTCGAAGAGCAGGCAAGGAAAAATTTTGTTAACTATCTTACGCCTGATTATACAACTAAGATTTTTAAGGAAAACCGTGATGATTGGAGGAATGCGCAAATTGTTGTTACAACTATACAGAGCATTGCTTATGATAATAAGTTTCTTAAAATATTTTCTCCTTTCGATTTCGATTTAATTATTTCAGACGAAGCACATCGTTCTATATCAGGAAATTCTCGTGCAATATTCGAATATTTTATCGGATATAAACTCGGATTGACTGCAACTCCAAAAGATTATTTAAAAAATTTAAATGTATCGGATGCCGACCCTCGTGAACTTGAACGGAGAAATTTACTTTCTACTTATACGACATTCGGGTGCGAAAGCGGTATCCCGACTTACAGGTATTCGCTGCAAAAAGGAGTGGAAGAAGGTTTCCTTGTTAATCCTTTGGCAATTGACTGCAGAACAGAAATAACTACTCAACTGCTTTCAGATGAAGGATATGCCGTTCAGGTTGAGACGGAAGATGAAGACGAACAGGAAATTATATTTACACAGAGAGATTTTGAGAGACGTTTCTTTTCCGAAAAGACAAATCAGGAATTTGTAAATACATTTATGCAGAATGCTTTAAAAGACCCGATAACAAGCGAAATTGGAAAAACTATAATATTTTGTGTCAGCCGCAGACATGCCCGAAAAATTACAAGTATCCTGAATGAATATGCCCATCAGATGTATCCGGGAAAATATAATTCGGATTTTGCTGTTCAAATTACTTCGGATATTCCCGAATCGCAGAGGATGACAATCAACTTTTCAAATAATAATCTAAACGGATATACGAATTTTCTTGAAGGTTATAAATCATCAAAAACTCGTGTTAGCGTAACAGTAGGAATGATGACGACGGGTTATGATTGTCAGGATATTTTGAATATTTGTCTGATGAGACCGATATTTTCCCCGACTGATTTTGTTCAGATTAGAGGAAGAGGTACAAGAAAATTCAAGTTTAAATATAAAAAAGATAGCGAGGAAATTGTATTTGAAAAAGAGAATTTTAAACTTTTCGATTTCTTTGCTAATTGCGAGTACTTTGAAGAAAAATTCCCTTATGATGATGTAATTGAACTTCCTCCCGAAAGAGGCAGAAAAAAACCTCCTCCTCCGCCTCCTCCTCCGATTGTAGATGTAGAAATAAATATTCCCGACCCGTTAAAGACAATCGAAATTCTGACTTTCAACGGAGATATTATGCGGATTGACAGGGAATTGTATTCTGAAAAATTTGAGACAAAGGTAAAAGAAACTTATACATTTGATAAGGAATTTAAAGAAGCAGTTGATTCAGGTAATTATGTCGAAATGGAAAAATTTGTTAAAGAAAAATTGTTCGATAAACCGGAAGAATATTTTAATCTGGAAAAACTGAGAAAAAGTTATAATATTGACCGCAGGATTTCTTTATGGGAAATACTTGATAAAATATTTGGCAGACTGTTAAAATTCAAGACAAAGGAAGATATTGTTGAGGAAGAGTTCGAAAAATTTAAAGTTGCATTTGATATTCCTCCGAATCTTTATTATGAAATTAAGGAATTTTTCAGACTGTATATACTTGATGAGGAAGCAAGAACGAAAATTAATAAAAAGGAATTTGAATATTTTTCTGCTGACCCGATTTATCAGGATATTCTAATTCGTCTCGGCGAACAAAGATTAACTCAGATTCCTCTGTATATAAAAGATAATATCAATATTAATACGTTTATTTGAAAATTAATACATTTCTAAATCTGCTTAAAAAAATAATATACCGAATTGCTTACATCCGAAATAAAACAAAAAATAGATAATGCTCGTAATATTCTCGTAGGGATAATACCGACTCCCACAGGTCAGGTAGAGCAAATAACTCTTGCCCTGATATACAAATTTATGAGTGATATTGATGCACAGAATGTCTCGATAGGTGGAAAGCCGAAATTCTTTATCGGAGAATATGAGAAATATGATTGGAAAAATTTAATTGATTTGAAATTGTCTGGTCTTGAGCGTGTAATGCTCTATGGCGAAGGACTTGAAAAAATGAATTTAAATCCTAACCTTCCGGGTTTCTTCCGTGATATATTTAAAGGTGCATTTCTTCCGTTCAGAAATCCTGAAGTATTGTTATTGTTTTTATCTCAGATAAATGAGTTTTCTTATTCTCACAGCGAGGAACTCGGTAATGCATTTGAATATCTTTTATCGGTTCTCGGTTCGCAAGGTGAGGCAGGTCAATTCAGAACTCCGAGACATATAATAGATTTTATTGTTGAAATAATTTCGCCTCAGAAAACCGATAAAGTTTTAGACCCTGCATGCGGAACTGCGGGATTCCTTATTTCTGCCTATAAATATATTATGCGGAATAATACTGCAAAAAATTCTAAATTATCGGGTTCGCTTTTGACTTTAAAAGAAAGGCAAAATTTAAAAAATAATTTTGTCGGATATGATATTTCGCATGATATGGTTCGGCTATCGAGAGTGAATATGTTTTTGCATGAGTTTCCTGAACCGAAAATTCACGAATATGACACTCTTACGAGTCTGGAAAAATGGGATGATGATTATGATTGCATACTTGCGAATCCTCCGTTTATGACGCCAAAAGGTGGTATAAGACCTCATAAACGTTTTTCCATACAGGCAAACCGTTCGGAGGTGTTGTTTGTGGATTATATATGCGAACATTTAAATCCGACAGGAAAAGCAGGTATTATAGTTCCTGAAGGAATAATTTTTCAGTCTGCGAATGCATATAAATCATTAAGGAAAATGCTTGTTGACGGAGGTTATCTTTTTGCGGTTGTTTCACTTCCCTCAGGTGTTTTTAATCCGTATGCGGGAGTGAAAACGAGTGTATTGTTGATTGACCGCACAATAGCAAAACATTCCGATAATATATTATTTGTTAAAGTTGAAAATGACGGATATGATTTAGGTGCACAGAGAAGAGAAATTGAAAAAAACGATTTACCTGTTGCAGTGAAAATCTTATTAGAATATAAGTCAGGATATAAAGATTTTCAGATAAAAAAATACGAGCCGATGGCAGTTCTTGTTCCAAAATCAAAACTTTCCGAGTCAGGAGAATATAATCTGTCGGGAGAGAGGTACAAGGAAACAAATAAAATAGTATCAAAATGGGAAATGGTAGAGTTGGGTGAGTTGTGTAAAATCGAAAGAGGGTCATCAATAACTAAAAAAAATATTAAAGCAGGTGATATACCGGTAATTGCAGGAGGTCAAACAGCAGCATATTATCATAATGAAGCAAATAGGTGTGGAGAAGTGATTACTGTTAGTTCTTCAGGTGCATATGCTGGTTTTATTAATTATTTTAAAAATCCAATATTTGCTTCCGATTGTTCAACAATTCAACCGAAAGATTTAAATAAATTAAACTGTCAATATTTATATTTTATATTAAAATCCAAACAAGATGACTTTTATAAATTACAACAAGGTGGTGCACAACCCCATGTTTATCCAAGAGATTATAAAAATTTTCTAATCCCTCTTCCTCCGCTTGAAGTACAGAAAGAAATTGTTGCCGAACTTGACGGATACCAGAAAATAATTAACTCAGCAAAGCAAATTGTCGAAAACTACAAACCCCAAATAAAAATAGACCCGAAATGGAAAATGGAAAGATTGGGTTCAGTTTTAAAAACTTCATCGGGAGGAACGCCATTAAGAAATAAAAAAGAATATTTCGAGAATGGTAATATTCATTGGGTTAAAAGTGGAGAGGTATCTGCTGGTTATATATATAATACTGAAGAGAAAATTACTGAATTAGGATTAAAAGAGTCATCTGCAAAATTATTTCCTCCCAATACAGTTTTAATCGCTTTATATGGTGCTACTGTTGGTCAAGTTGGAATTTTGAAAATTTACGCCTCTACAAATCAAGCCGTTTGTGGTATTTTTCCCAATAGTATAATAATACCAGAATTTTTATATCATATTTTGAAGCAAGAAACAAAAACATTCATTAATTTTTCAGTTGGTGGTGCTCAACCAAATATATCACAAAAAATAGTACAAGATTTTCTACTCCCTCTTCCTCCGCTTGAAGTACAGAAAGAAATTGTTGCACGGCTTGATGACGAGCAGAAACTAATTGACGCTAATAAAAAATTAATATCAATCTACGAACAAAAAATTAAAGACGAAATAAACAAAGTCTGGGAAAGTGACCAGAAGTAAAAAAAATCATTAATAATTTTTTAATTAAATCTTTTACAGGGGTAAAAATTTATTTAGTTTGATTATTTTCTCTGTAATCTTTTTTTACTGACCGTATTTCAAATTGCAGTGGACTGTATAATCTGCTCGCTATTCGAGGATTTATTTTATTAATATCCGAAATTGTATAGTTTGAAGTAATTACAGTAGGGCGTCTG
>VGWA01000003.1 GCA_016873795.1 Ignavibacteria bacterium | reverse complement strand
TAAATAGTAAATAATAAATAGTAAATAATAAATAGTAAATAATAAATAGTAAATAATAAATAGTAAATAATAAATAGTAAATAATAAATAGTAAATAATAAATAGTAAATAATAAATAGTAAATAATAAATAGTAAATAATTAATTAGGAATAAATAGGTTTTAAACTAAAGTCAGGCAGGAAAAGATGATACGGAAAATAACACAGGAAGACAGAGAGAAGATAAAAGACATTTTGATAGAAACGAACAATTTTAATCAAAATGAAATAGACATTGCAATGGAGCTGATTGACATATTTATGAAATTTCCCGACCAGAAAGACTACAATATTTACATTGACGAAGCGGAAGATAAAAGCATAAACGGATATATATGTTACGGACCGAGACCTCTAACAAAAGGAACTTTTGATTTATACTGGATAGCTGTAAATCCAAAGGCACAATCCAGAGGAATAGGAAGCGGACTGATAAAATTCATGGAAAGTAAGTTATCGGAAATAAACTGCAATTTAATATTAATAGAAACAAGCGGAAAACCGTCATACGAAAAAGAAAGAAAATTTTACGAAAAAAATAAATATGAAAAAGTAACGGAAATAAAAGATTTTTACGATAAAGGAGATTCATTGGTTATATACAGTAAATACTTAAACTGAAGAAACCGTTTGTCAGATAAATAATCTGACGAACAAATCCGAAACAAAACAGGAGAAAAACTTATGGAACTCTGGCAGGAAATGATAAGACAGAGTATACACAGTGCAGAAGACCTTGTAAAAAAATTTAATCTGAAACAAGAAAACGCCGAGCGTTTAGAGGTTTTCTTTCAATCGAGGATTAATCCATATTATCTCTCATTAATACGGTACCCGGGCGACCCGATATGGCTTCAGTGTGTACCGGATGAAAGAGAACTTGAAGATGTAGATTCCCCTGATGACCCGTTAAAAGAAGATGAGATGAGTCCTGTTCCGAACATAACGCATCGTTATCCGGACAGAGTATTATTTTTAGTAACGGCACAATGCGGAATATACTGCCGATTCTGCACAAGGAAGAGAAAGGTCGGAGATTCCAGAAAAATATCGATGAAATACCTTGAATCAGCATTTAAATACCTGGAACAGCATACTGAAATAAACGATGTTATACTTTCGGGAGGCGATCCGTTAATGCTAACCGATGCAATGCTGGAAAAAATTATTAAAAGATTAAGAAGCATGAATCATATACAGGTGATTAGACTTGGAACAAGGATGCCCGTTGTCTTGCCGCAGAGAATAACGGAATCATTAGTTAACATGCTGAAGAAATATCATCCGATTTTCGTTAACACTCACTTCAATCATCCCCGGGAAATAACAGAGGAGAGCACAAAAGCAATAAATATGTTAGCAGATGCAGGTTGTCCGATAGGAAATCAGACAGTATTAATGAAAGGTGTCAACGATAATCCGGAGGTTATGAAAGAGTTAATGAAAAAATTAATTTCAATCAGGGTAAAACCATATTATCTGTACATGCTTGATAAAATAAAAGGCGGTGAACATTTCAAAACATCAATAGCAAAAGGTCTGGAAATAATGGACAAGTTGAGGGGTCACATTTCCGGTCTGGCAGTGCCGCACTTTGTAATAGATGCACCCGGGGGCGGAGGAAAAATTCCTCTGTTGCCGAATTATGTAATATATCACGATGAAAATAAAATTATTCTGAGAAATTACAAATATAATCTATTCGAATATCCTGATATTTCAGATAACATAAAACCGATTATTGACAATAAACTTTACTTAAGAAAAACAAAAAACAGAAAGTCTAAGAAAACCGAAAAAGTTTATATTGGAAAAACAAGGTCGGATAATTAGAATTCAGGGATTAGGGGTCGGGAGTCCGGTGTCCGGAAAAAAGGTTATTATTTAATTATTTCTAATATATCTTTACACTCCAAGTCTTTTTTAAAATATATAGATTCAATGCAACTTTATTTTAATGTCATACGTCTAAACTAATAAAAGAAAAGAAAGGAGATTAAAAATGTCAGGTATATTCGAATCATTAGTTCCCCTGTTTGGTATAGTATTTACTTTTGGAATTCCGGGTTTAATAATATTCTGGGCAATTTACTCAAGACACAGAGAGAGGATGAGATTAATAGAAAAGGGTATTTCCCCGGATGATGCCAAGCATTATTTCGACAAATCCGGAAAAAATATAATTACAAAGCCCGTAAATCCTTTTGCCGCATTAAAATGGGGTATTTTATTGGCATTTTTAGGGCTGGGTATATTCATATCACAGATATTATCATACAATTACGATATTGAAGACGGTTTCGGCTTTGGTATAATTATATTAGCATTAGGTCTTGGTGCACTCCTGTATTATTTTATCCTCAGCGCAAAATTAAAACAAAGTTCATCCGAAATCAGCCGCAACGAACAGGAAACAAAATAATGGAGGAAAAAATGAACACAAAAAATAGAAAAGTATTAACTATTGTAATTTTACTGATTTTCATCATTTCTTTTTTGTTTTCCGGATGCAATCTTTTACAGAGGCGTTATGAAAAAGTGGTAACAAAAAACTACACAGTCTCTTCGTCGGGAAAGAACATACTTAAAATCGACAATGACAACGGTAACATAAAAATTGTAAATAACAGCAAGGACAGTAATATATATGTTCGAGCCGACATTAAACTACACTTAACAAAAAGGGAGTTAAAATCTGAGAATTATGAAAATATGGCGTCAATCAAGATAGATTCAAGCGATAATGAAATAAAAATAACGAGTTATTATACAATAGAAAAAGACATCATAAAATTCGGCAGAAAGAGTATAAATATTAATTATACGATAGAGGTTCCCCGGCATTTAGACTTAGAGGTTGAAAACATCAACGGCGACATAGTGATAAGAGACAACGACGGCAATATAAGAATATCGAACATAAACGGAGACGCCGAACTGAAAAGTCTTACAGGAAAGATTTTTGCTGAATTAAAGAACGGAAAAATAAAATGCGAATTAGATTCGACCAAAGGAATAAATTTATCCGCTGTAAACGGAAAAGTGGATTTCAGAATCGGAGAAAATTTCACAGGAAATTTTGACATGCAAACCGTAAACGGAAAAATAAAAAGGGAAACAGTAAATTTCTCTTCAATAGTATCGGACAAAAAAAGTTTCAAGGGCTCGATAGGAAGCACCGACACAAAAGTTTTAATAGAAACGGTAAACGGAAACATAACCATAACAAAAAGAAGAGATATTTGAATCAGGAAACCGATATAATTGCAATAAAGAAAATATCCGAAGGCGATACAGAGGCATTCAGAGAAATTGTTAACACATATAAAGACAAAGCATATTCTCTGACATACAGAATTCTGAAAAATAAGGATGATACTAATGATTCGCTTCAGGATGCTTTTTTTAAAATATACAGTTTGATAAAGGAGAAAAAATTCGAGTATAAATCAAAATTTTCAACATATATATATACGGTTGTTTACAATACTGCAATAGACAATTACAGGCGCTTATATTCAAGAAAGTTAAATATTGTATCCATTAACATCAACGAGTATAATTACAGAGACGGAGACGAATTGACAAAAAATTTCAAATATGAATCGAAAGCAGGAATAACAGAAACAACATACGCAGCCGATGATAAATTAAGCACCGAAGAAAAGCACAGGGAACAGGAGATTAACTCAATAGTAAGCGAATATCTGAACTCAATACCGATAAATTACTCTTTAATACTGAATTTATTTTACATAAACGAGATGAGTATAAAGGAAATCAGCGAGCTGTTAAAAATTCCCGAAGGAACAATAAAGAACAGGATTTTCAGGGCAAAGGAAAAATTAAAAGAAATATTACTGAAGCGATTCAAAGAAGAAGAACTAATGGAATATGTATAACACATTTAATACATTGATTATGGAGAACAAAAATTTCAACATAGAAAAAATAATTGAATCAAAGATAAAAATACAGCTTTTTGAGACATCACCTCCGGAAGTCGAAGAAAAAATAATGGAGAAAGTCGAACTAGCCGAAAAATTCCAGATTGAAGATGTAAAAGCAAATAGGTTAGTGAAGAAAATAACACTTTTTGTAATCGGTTTTTTAGGGCTTATAACATTAGTAATAAGTTACTTTCTAATACAGCCGGCTGAGGAAACGGTACAAAAAACGATAATCGACAACATTTTCATTGATATTAATAATACGGGATTAAGATTTCTTGAAATACTGGGCTTTAAATTTTCGTTCGAATATTTTTTCTACGGAGCAATAATACTAATACTGGTAATATTGTTCGGTTCTTTAGACAGGATAATTATAAAGAGAGCACCGAGCAAATTTCAGAAATGACCGATTAAGACATCGAATGCACCTTTAATAAGAATAAGTGTTGCAATTACTCCTCCCACCGCTCCTCCAAGATGTGCTTCATGACCGATATTTCCCATTTTTGTTTTCATTCCATAAATAGAAATACCCACATATAAAAAGGCAAAAACAAACGCAGGCATAGGAACAAAAAAGACCATAATCATCGCAAACGGATTAAAGAGCACGTAGGAGAAAACAATACCGGATACAGCACCCGAGGCACCTACGGCAAGGTAGGAGGGATTTTTATAATTCAAAATCACGGTAAGCACAGAGCCGCATAAAAGACTGATTAAATAAATCAGACCGTAGTCAACGGTACCCGCCAGCATACCGGTACTTCTTGCAAACATAATTTCAAGATAAGTTCCGAAAGAAAACAGTGTAAACATATTAAAAAGAAGATGCATCCAGTCAACATGCAGAAAAGCCGAAGTTACGATTTGGTAATATCTTTTGTTATGAACTATATCATAGGGTGATTCTGCAAACCTGTTAAATATTTCCGGATTATATCTCATTACGATAAACGCAATTATATTCGTAAGAATCAAAGTCAATGTTAACGGAGCTTCAAAAATCATTACTGTAAAATTTTTTTAATAATTCCGGGTCCTTCATAAACGAATCCGGTATAAATTTGAACAAGTTCGGCACCAAGTTTTATTTTTTCTTTAAAATTATTTTTATCGAACACACCTCCGCAGGCAATAAGTGTTAATTTATTCTCGCTGTTCAGCACTGAAAACTTAATCAATATTTCGTTTGATAGTTTTTTCAGCGGTTTGCCGCTTAAACCGCCTTCTTCATTAATATTACAGACAATATTTTCTCTCCTTATTGTTGTATTTGTTGCTATTATACCGTCAATTTCATTTTTCACTGCGGTATTAAAAATAAATTCAATTTCTTCATTCAACAGGTCGGGGGCAACTTTCAGAAATATTATTCTGCGCGGAATTTTATATTTTAATGACAGTTCGGAATTTTTAGCGTTAATTTTAGCAAGCAGTTCATCAAGATATTTTTCCGACTGCAAATCCCTTAAACCTTCGGTATTAGGAGAAGAAACATTCAAGGAAAAATAATCGGCAGAATCGTAAAGAATTTCCATGCATTTTTGATAATCTTCAGATGCATTTTTAACAGGGGTATTCATGTTTTTTCCGATATTGACGCCTACAATAATTCCGTTATGTGTTTTCTTTTTAGCTCTCAAAATATTCAGCCTTACTTTCTCCGGACCCTGATTATTGAAACCCATCCGATTAATAATTGCTTCATCTTTGACAAGTCTGAATAAACGGGGTTTGGGATTGCCTGATTGCGGCATCGGTGTTACAGTACCGACTTCAACATGAGAAAATCCCAGTTTATTCCATAATTTAATAGCTTTTGCATCTTTATCCATTCCGGCTGCGAGTCCGAGTCTGTTTTTAAAGTTCAGATATCCGAGTTTAAAAGAAAAATTCTTTCCGTCGATTTCATCAGAAACGTAGGATTTTTTTCTGAGCGGCAAAATATTTGCCATACATATAACGAAATTATGAACAAATTCAGGTTTAAATAAAAACAGAAGCGGTCTTATAAATTTTTTATAAATCATCGGGAATTCAAACAAAAAAAGTCCTTGCCTTTAAACCGGAGGACTGTTTTTAATATTTTATTATTTCTCAATTTAGTCGGAACGGCTGGATTCGAACCAGCGACCTCCAGTTCCCAAAACTGGCGCGATAACCAGACTACGCTACGCTCCGAATTAACAATATATTATAAATTCAAACTAAGTTTCGTTTTATAATTTAAAAATACTCAATATGAATTCCCTATTCAATTCATAAAAAAGGTAAGAAAAATGACGCTTCGATTTCTACAAAATTAACTAAAGTCCTAAAGGCAAGCAGGAAATCGGGGATGTTGTCCCGACTAGTCGAAACAAAAAGAAAAATCCTATTTGCTTAAAGGCTGGCTGGCAAGAAGTATGAGGAGATTTTATGTTATTTTACATACGATGAGGGTAATATCGTCGGCTTGTTTATTGTTAGAATTATAGGTTTCTACATCTTTTATAATATTTTTTGCAACAATTTCGGGCGGGAAATTTTTCGATTTCAAGATGACATTAAGCAGTCTTTCTTCTCCGTATAGTTCATTTTTATCATTCATTGTTTCTGTAACACCGTCGGTATACAATACCAATAAATCACCTTCTTCAAGCGAGACCTCCTTTTCAACATATTTAATATCTTCTATTATACCGGTAAGTAATCCTCCGCTTTCGAGTTTAATTACTTTTTGTTCACCGTTTTTTATCAAGAAAGGAGGATTATGTCCTGCATTTACAAATTTCAATTTATTGGTTTTGTTGTTAAAGACCGAATAAAATATTGTAACAAAGTTATAATTTCCGGTCATTCTGCAGACAAAATCATTAGTTTTTTCCAGCAACTTATCATTTTCGTTAACATAGTTCACGGCGTTAGTCCGGAAGAATCCGACAAGTCCTGCCATTAAGAGAGCCGAAGATATTCCATGACCCGAGACATCGGCAATAGTAATTATAAGTTCGTTTTTAGAAATTTTAAAATAGTCAAAATAATCACCTCCGACCGAATCAGCTGGTCGGCACATTCCAAACAGATTGATTTTATCGAAAGACGGAACATGCTGCGGGAAAAACCTCTGCTGCACATCGCGGGCAATTTTAAGTTCGCGCTCTATGGATTTCCGCTCAAGTTCTTTTTCATATTTTGTAACGGCTTTAAGACGCAGAGTAATAAAAATAATAAGTATAAAAAAACACGTTTGCACCAGCAAATTCCAATACGGAAGCACGGGATTTTCAAGAGCAGGTCTGAAATTAAAACTGTCATTGAACCAGGAAATAAGACATATTACACTGTAAATAATCCCGGGAACTAATCCCCCGAACCAAGTAGCGTACATCACCGGAATAGCATAGAAAATGAGAAAAGAATATTCCTGTCCCGTATAATAATCAACCGTTCCCAGTATCAAAACACTGAGGAGACATGTTATATGGAGAATATATTTATTTTTAAATAACGGTTTTATTTGGGTTTTTTGTGTCAATTCAGTCAGATATTCTTCTAAAATAATCAATGAAGGTGAACCATCATATACAATACTCTTATCAGTTTTGACGGCTGCGGGTCAAAAGTCAGCATAATCATTTTTTCAAGTTCTTCCTGCGGAATTCTGTAGATTAAATTTGCCCATCCTGCGGTGTTTGAATACCTTAAAAAAGGTGTATCCCAAAGTCTGGAAAAACTCTTTGCTTCTTTTTCCGTAAAGCCGAGAGAACTCAAGTCATCAGTCCAGTAATTAACTTCCTGTTCTTTATAATTCACAGTAATTTCTTCATAAGGTTTCAGCGTATCTATTTTACAGGAATAATATTCCGGGTTCCAGAAATCACCTCCGCCTTTAGTAAAGACAACGTTATAGACAGGGAATCCGAACCCGTTTTTAATTTTCACTTCTTTGCTGTACGAATTATGTTCTGCCGTTACATAGTTCATAAAATTGACTTCCCCTTCATAAAACAAAAATCTCGATTCCGTATCTTTATAAGATAATAAGTCCGCATCCACATCGTTTAGAACCGGAATTATTTCCTGCAGCGGAACAAAATCTTTAGTTTCTTCAACAATTCCTTTTTGTCTTTTAGGTTCTGTAAATATCACTTCGTTCCATACAAGCGAGTTTGGAAACAGTTCAGCTACCGGATAAGTATCGGTTGGTTTTCCGTTTGTAAAGTCTACTTTCAGATAAAACGGTTTCTTATCTTTGGAATGAAAATAGAGAACCGGCTGCTTTACATATGTAACCCGTTCAGGTCTGGAAGTCATAAAAAAGGTATTGTCTTCAGGACAGCCGACCATAACACCCCATTCATGAACTTCGTAATCTGCTCTGTTGATATCGCAGAACAGTTGTTCGATTTCTGTAATCTCTACATTTTGTCCCCATTGTACAAAAGTCATAACGTCATCTCTGAGTATACCTGTAAATTTAATTCTCAGTCCATCTTTTTTATACTCATCCCGTAACTGAAGAGGGTAATAACACTTGTCTTTATCTGTTATAATACCGTAGAATCCTCCTTCAAGGTCTATGTATTTCAGAGTACCTATATCCTGAACCGTCTGCGAAAATGCCTGAACAGTCAAAAGCAAAGCAATAATTAAAACAAATATATTTTTCATAATAAAATAATTTTAAGTTTATTCATATTCTAAATTTCAATATTAAAAATCAATTATAAAATTTTTCAAAAAAATAAAATTTACATAAAAATCCATGATAAGGATTATTACAAGGTTAATAAAAATTTATTATATTTACATCCGTTTTCATTTACTATCAACCGGGTTTCCGATTCGGAAACCTTCAATTCGAAGAGACCCCAATCTGCTTAAAGATGATGTGCGGAAAAACCGAAAAACCCGATAACAAAAATTGAATAGAATTAAAATAATAAAATCTCAATAAAAAAGCCGGTGTTTTCGGCACCGGCTTTCGGGATTATGGGAGGAATTATGAGAACAAAAATGAGAAAAATTAAAAAATTTACTATCTGTTTAATTATACGAAAGAAAAAATGAAAAGTTTCACATCATATCGGGAGAGAATAGTGAAAAGAGTCTTTTTCGGAAACAGGTTAATAACTCAATTATGAAAAATACTCAGGGAAGATTTCGGAGATTGTTTCGTAAGTATAGCCTTTGGACATAAGGTATCTCCAGCACTTTTGTTTTTTTTCGAGAAGTGTTTTTCCCTTAACTTTCTTTAAGTATTTTTTCAACTGTTCTTCGAGTTTTTCCGTTTCCGTTTTTAAGTCGTAAAGTTCGTTCATTGATTGTTCTATAATTTCTTTTGACACACCTTTTTGTTTCAATTTTTTTTCAAGTACCAGTCTCCCCTGCGGATTTTTTTTAAGCCGATATTGCAGAAAATTACGGGTGTATGCTATATCGTCTATATATTTCAGAGTTTTTAATTGATTTACTACCTTTTGTATGTTTGATGTATTTATTTTTTCTTTCAGCAGTCTTTTTTTGACTTCTTCTTCAGTTCTTGCAGATTTGGATAAATATCTCATTGCGACTTTCGAGCCGTACTGAAATTCATCATAATCTCTTATTTCTTTGATTTTATTTTCGTTAAGTTCGTCATTTCTTCTTAATCCGAACTTAAATACAGTATCACCATAAAGTCCAAATGCAAATTCGTCATCAATGTAAATATTATATCTGCCTTCTTTTTTCTGCTTTTGGATAGAAGTAATTTTCATAATAATATTATATGATAAGCCCGCAATCGGGGGATTTTTGATTGTTTACAAAGGTATTATTTAAAATTATTATTACGGAAAATAGAACTTTGAAAACCTTAAAATACATTTGTTTACGGTTACCTTTTTTCGATATGTAATATTCGTGAAAATTTTTGACTGTCCTGAAAAGGAAAAGCTTTGCTATTTTTTCTCTTTTACAGACGGCTGCGTAGCAGTGTTATCTTCAGGTATAAAACCAAGTTTTACTTTTACTTCATTAACCAGTTTTTCGAGTAAAACAGGTTCTTCGGTCAGAAGTTTTTTAACGCCGTCTCTGCCCTGAATCCTGCTTTCTCCGTATGTAAACCATGCACCGCTTTTTTTGATAATTTCCTTATTTATTGCAGTATCTATTATATCCCCGAGTCTCGATATTCCCTCATTATACATTATATCGAATTCAACTTCTCTAAAAGGCGGGGAAACTTTATTTTTTACTATTTTTACTTTTGTTCTGTTTCCAAGTACTTCGTTTCCTTCTTTTATTGCGGCTATTCTTCTGATATCCATTCGTATCGATGCATAAAATTTAAGTGCTTTTCCGCCTGTTGTAGTTTCGGGATTGCCGAACATCACACCGATTTTTTCTCTAAGCTGATTTGTAAATATCAGTGAAACTTTTGATTTGGAAACCGCTGCAGTTAATTTTCTCAATGCCTGCGACATAAGTCTCGCCTGCATTCCCATAACCGAATCACCCATTTCTCCTTCTATTTCCGCACGAGGCGTTAAAGCAGCAACGGAGTCTACCACTATCACGTCAAGTGCATTGCTTCTGACGAGTGTTTCACAAATCTCGAGTGCCTGTTCTCCGTATTCGGGCTGGGAAATTAAAAGATTATTAATATCGACACCGAGTTTTTGTGCATAAGACGTATCAAGAGCATGTTCGGTATCTATAAAAGCAGCAAGTCCTCCGCTTTTTTGTGCTTCGGCAATAATATGAAGGCAAATTGTAGTTTTACCCGAGGCTTCAGGTCCGAAGATTTCAGAAATTCTTCCTCTCGGTACTCCGCCGACACCGAGTGCGGCATCGAGTGATATTGATCCTGTTGAAATAACAGGAATTTTTGTAACCGGTTTATCACCAAGTTTCATTATTGAACCTTTCCCATGTTCTTTTTCAATAGTAGAAATCGCCATATCCAGGGACTTCAATTTTTGTGTTTTGTCTTCGGACATAATAGTATGCTTTAAATTTAACGAATAATTGTTTATTATTTTAAGAGCATCCGCTTGTTGCCCCGCAATTCATACATTTCAGGCAGGTACCGTTTCTTACCATTGTTACCTGTCCGCACTCCTCACATATATCACCGGTATATCCCTTCAGTTTGGCTTCTCTGATTGTATTCCTGGAAATATCCGGTTTAACCTGAACAGGATTTGACTGAGCGGAAGCAGACAGTTTAATGGTTGTTGATTTCGGTGTTTGCGGCGGGATGTCGTTGTTATTTTGCTTATCTATTCTTTCTTCAATAATTCTTTCACTGATAATTATTTCCTCATCGAAGTCCACATCTTCCTCGGTTTTAGAAATGGAATCTATCGGACTTGTTTTTATTTCTTCTTCATTCAGGTGTGCAAGGTCATTTCTGGAAAGATACGTTACCGCAAGTTCTCTGAATATATAATCGATTATCGAGGTTGCCATTTTAATGTTCGGGTTGCCTATAATAACGCCGTTCGGTTCAAAGCGTGTATAGACAAAGGCATCCACAAACTCTTCAAGCGGAACTCCGTGCTGCAACCCGAGCGAGACAGCGATTGCAAAGCAATTCATCAGGCTGCGAAAAGCTGCGCCTTCCCTGTGCATATCTATAAATATTTCACCGAGCTGACCATTGTCGTATTCTCCTGTTCTCAGGTACACGGAGTGTGTTCCGATTTTTGCTTTTTGTGTATAACCTTTTCTTCGGTAAGGAAGTTTTCTTCTTTTTGCAATATAGCGGTGGATAATTCTTTCCGCAACTTTAACTATATCGTTACTTTTCGTAAGTTCTGATGTGCTGAGTGAATCCTCTTCTCCGATAAGTTGTTCGAGAGCAATTGTATTAAGCGGTTGTGACAGTTTAGAGCCGTCTCTGTAAAGAGCATTTGCTTTCAGTCCGCACTGCCAGGAAAGCATATAAATTCTCTTAACATCGTCAACCGCAGCTCCGTTCGGCAGGTTAATTGTTTTCGATATGGAGCCGGAAACAAACGGCTGGGCAGCCGCCATTATTTTAACGTGTGCTTCGGCAGAGATAAACCGCGTTCCTTTTTTACCGCATTTAGTCGCACAATCAAAAATCGAATAATGTTCCTTTTTTAAATACGGAGCTCCTTCGATTGTCATTGTTCCGCAGACATAATCGTTAGCAGTTTCGATCTGCTGCTTTGTAAATCCCAGTGCTTTAAGGATATTAAAGTTAAAGTCGTTTAACTGTTCATCCGTAAAGTTCAATACGCTCTTGCAGAATTCTTCGCCTAATGTCCATTTATTAAAGGCAAAATTAATATCAAATACAGACGGCAGAGCATTTTCTATTTGTTTGATTACTTCTTTAGTAAAACCTTTTTCTGTAAGAGATTGATGGTTAATTACCGGGCAATCCGAAAGTGTTCCCGAGCCTTTTACATATTTAATAATTTCTTTAATTTCGCTGTCGCTGTATTCAAGATATTTAAGAGCAGGTTCGACTGATTCATTTATAATTTTGAAATATCCGCCGCCGGCAAGTTTTTTAAATTTAACGAGAGCGAAGTCGGGTTCAACACCTGTAGTATCGCAATCCATCAGAAGTCCTATTGTTCCCGTCGGAGCAATTACCGTAACCTGAGCATTTCTGAAACCGTATTTTTCACCCATTTCAACTGCCCTGTCCGCATCGCGTCTTGCCGCTTCGAGTAAATCATCAGGACAATATTTTTTATTTATTCCTGTCGGGGGAATTGTGATTCCTTCATAGTCATTTTTCTTTGTGTTATAAGCTGCACGTCTGTGATTTCTCAGCACTCTCATCATATCGTCTTTATTTTCTTCATATCTGGGAAATGCACCGAGTTCTTTTGCCATTTCGGCAGATGCTGCATAAGCAGTCATATGCATAATTGCGGTTACCGCACCCGTTACAGCAAGGGCTTCGTTAGAGTCGTACGGAATTCCCTGTCTCATAAGCAAAGCACCGAGGTTTGCATATCCGAGTCCGAGTGTACGGTAATCATACGATTTAATTGCAATTTCTCTGCTTGGAAACTGAGCCATCAAAACGCTTATTTCGAGTATGATTGTCCACAGTCTTGATGCTGTACGGTATTTTTCTATTTCAAAGACTTCTTTTTTCTCATTATAAAATTTTACAAGGTTAAGCGAAGCAAGGTTGCATGCCGTATCATCCAGGAACATATATTCGGAACAGGGGTTAGAAGCACGTATTTCGCCGCCTTTCGGGCAGGTATTCCATTCATTAATCGTAGTATGGAATTGTATACCCGGATCGGCGCAAGCCCATGCAGAGTAAGCAATTTTATCCCAGATTTCGCGGGCTTTTAATTTTTTACACGGTTTCGGCGCCCGCATTTCCTTTTTGGCTTTTTTCAGTTCAACCCGCCAATAAAGTTCCCATTCTTTTTCATCTCTGACCGATTCCATAAACTTATTAGATGCGCGAACGGAGTTATTTGAATTCTGTCCGGAGACAGTCATATATGCTTCCGAATCCCAGTTAACATCATAAACGGGAATAAAAATTTCTTTAAAACCAAGCCGTGAAAGCTGTATGACCCGCTCGATATAATTTTCGGGTACATATGCACGTCTCGCATCCATAATTGCCTGAGCAAGTATTTTATTTGTTTTCCGGTCTGCACCGTCATTTTCCGGGTGGGCACTGTGGATAGATTTCATAATACGGTTGAGATGAAAATTCAGTGATTTCGAGCCTGTAACAAGTGCCGCAACTTTTTCTTCTTCAATTACTTTCCAGTCGATATACTCTTCTATATCCGGATGGTCAAGGTCGAGTGTAACCATTTTTGCTGCACGTCTTGTAGTTCCGCCGGATTTAATAGCACCCGCGCTTCTGTCACCGATTTTAAGAAAGCTCATCAAGCCGGAAGATTTCCCTCCGCCGCTGAGCGGTTCTCCCGAACCCCTTATATTAGAAAAATTAGTTCCTGTTCCAGAGCCATATTTAAACAGCCGTGCTTCTCTCACCCACAAATCCATAATGCCCCCTTCGTTTACCAGATCATCTTTAATCGATTGAATAAAGCAGGCATGCGGCTGGCAATGTGTATAAGCATCTTTCGATGCTGTTAATTTCCCCGAATCAGGGTCGACATAGAAATGTCCCTGCGACGGTCCGGTAATTCCGTAAGCCCAGTGCAGTCCGGTATTAAACCACTGAGGAGAATTGGGTGCTGCCATCTGCCTGGCGAGCATAAAGTAAATTTCGTAATAAAAATTCAGTGCGTCTTCCTCTGTATCGAAATATTTATATTTCCACCCCCAATAAGTCCAGCAGCCTGCTAATCTGTGAAACACCTGTCTTGCGTCATTTTCATAAGTAAATTTTTCTGTTTCGTTAAGAGCATTTAGCTTTTCATAGTCCGGCTCGGAACGCAAGAGCCAGTCGGGAACATTTTCTTCTTTTATTTTTACAAGATATTTAGGAACACCTGCTTTTCTAAAATATTTCTGAGCAATTATATCCGTTGCCACCTGCGACCAGTTCTTCGGCACAATCACATCGTTCATATCAAACACAACAGTCCCGTCCGGATTTCTTATCACGGACGACCTCTTCTCATATTCTATTTTATCTAAAGTGCTCTTACCTTCACGGCAAAAAACCCTTTCGATTTTCATTTAAAAACTCTTTTAATAAAATTATAAAAAAATTATTCATTAAAAATTTAAAGTTTACTTTCTGATTTTTTTTATTTTAATAAAGTTAACATAATCAAATTAAAAATGCAAACTCTTTTTAAAAATTTTTTACTTGACATTTTAGAATTTTTAAAAAAACTATCTTCGAAATAAAAATTTTTTTATGCTGTTCATTTCAACCAGGCAAATAAAGTCAAGGTTAAAGAGAGAAAGAACTTTTGAATTGGTTATAAACATTAAAAGAACTAAATTTAAATCCTGTTAAGCAAAGGAAAAATGGAATTTTCACTGTTTGTACAAAGAAACACTATGTTAATCAAGTGTCCCGCTTGCGGAACGCAGGGAAACCTGAGCAAATACGGAGCTTCCACGTTACCGCAAAAAATTTTGAAGTTTTTCCGCATAAGAAAATTTTACTGCAAAAACTGCGGATGGGAAGGTCATAAATTTATCATCAGAATCACAAAAAACATCAAGCAGGTATTACTGTCTTATTTCCTGCTGTTCATATCCGTCATCATCCTTGCATATGTCGTCATCAAAATTATTTTAAGAAAATAAACTCAATCAAATAAACTTTCCGTTTTATCTTTTCCTTTTTTAAAAATCTTCAAATGTTTGTATGCAAGTTCAGTTGCTTCTCTTCCTTTAGGAGTTCTTTTAATAAATCCTTCAACCAGAAGAAACGGTTCATAAACATCTTCCACGGTTCCCGGGTCTTCGCTGATTGATGCGGCTATTGTTGTAAGTCCGACAGGACCGCCGTTATGTTTTACAATTATCGTTTCAAGAATCTTTTTGTCTATTTTGTCGAGTCCGTGGTTGTCAACTCCCAGGGCTTCGAGTGCATATTCGGAAATTTCCTTATCGATGGTGCCGTTTCCTTTGACAATTGCAAAATCTCTTGTACGTCTGAGCAGGCGGTTGGATATCCTCGGCGTAGCGCGGCTTCTTTTTGCTATTTCGAGTGCTCCGTCGTCTGTGATTTTAATTTTCATCAATCGTGCAGAACGCTTTACTATATTTATAAGGTCATTGATGTTATAATAATCGAGGTGACACGTAATCCCGAATCTGTCGAGTATTGGCGATGAAAGCAAACCCTGTCGTGTTGTAGCCCCGACGAGAGTAAATTTTTCCAATTTAAGAGGGATACTTCTTGCCGCAGGTCCCTGGTCAATAAGTATATCGAGTTTATATTCTTCCATAGCCGAGTAAAGAAATTCCTCGACGACTTTCGGTATTCTGTGTATTTCGTCAATGAACAGTATCTGATTTTTCTTTAACCTTGTCAGCATACCGGCGAGGTCACCGGGTTTTTCTATTACCGGTCCGCTCGTTGTTATGATTTCTGTATCAAGTTCTCTCGATATTATATGTGCAAGTGTCGTTTTTCCGAGTCCGGGGGGTCCAGTGAATAAAACATGGTCGAGAGGTTCTTTTAATCTTTTTGAGCTTTCAATAAAGACTTTTAAATTCTCTTTTACCTTATCCTGTCCTGTGAATTCGCTGAATGTGCGTGGTCTGACAAGTATCGTAAAATCCGCAGTGTCTTCAGATATCAGCTCGGGAGCACTAATGCTTTTTCTTTTTTTCATAAATAATCAATCGTGCTTTTATAATGATTTTTATTAAAAATAATGTTAATTTTATAGAGTTACAATGATTAATATTTTTTAGAAAATAATTTATGGAAGAAAAAAGCAATCTTGTTTTAAAAGTTGATTTTGTAATAGTATCAAGAAGAATAAGACTTCTCGCAATTGCGATTGCGGTCGGGATTATATTAATATTCTCGCTCGGTGTAATTTCACCGGGACTCGATAATCCGGATTTAAGAATTTTGAGTATAATAACACTGCTGATTTGTGTAATACTTTGTTCCTTCTCCTTATACATTAAGAAGTTTTTTATCGGGAAAATTAACAGGAAAAATTTTATCAATTCATATTTCAACGCACATGTTATACCTTTTGCCTTTTGTAATTTAGGCGGATTGCTTTGTATTATAACAAATTTATTCATGAGTATAAATATTTTATTTGCTGCTTTTGGTACAATAATCTCCCTTTCGTGTATTTATTTAATCCTTCCTAAAAATGAAGATTTTGAAAAATTAAATTTTTAAGTTTGATAAGTCAAATGTTTTTTTGCGCACGGCCGGATAAAAATTTTGATTAAGGAAAAATGATTTTTAAAATGGAATAAGAAATCATCACAGGGGTTATTTATAAAGGATTCGACTTTGTCATAGCGTACCGGTTACTGAAAAACCGTTGAAACGGTTTTAGGACAGGTGTTAATTCATTTTCCCACGGTTAAAACCGTGGGCTGGATTTTGTTTTTTAAATAAAACCGTTGAAACGGTTTTAGGACAGATGTTAATTCATTTTCCCACGGTTAAAACCGTGGGCTGGATTTTAAAAAGGTTAGATTATTGTCTTAATTTATTTCCCATGACTGAAGTCGCGGACTGGATTTTGTTTTTTAAATAAAACCGTTGAAACGGTTTTAGGACAGGTGTTAATTCATTTTCCCACGGTTAAAACCGTGGGCTGGATTTTAAAAAGGTTAGATTATTGTCTTAATTTATTTCCCACGACTGAAGTCGTGGGCTGGATTTTTTCATAAATTAAAACCGTTGAAACGGTTTGCGTATTAATTTAATTTATCCCATGACTGAAGTCGCGGGCAAGTTTATTCATATAAAATTCGAATTCATTCCACAACTGAAGTTACGGATTGAATTTAATTCATTATATTTCCGGATACAATTTGAAAAAACAATAAAAAAGCCCTGAAAAATTCTTTTTCAGGGCTTTAACTAAAACCAAATTATCAATTCATTTTATTTCAGCAGGACCATTTTTTTCGTATCAACATATTTTTGTCCGTTTGTTTCGGCGATAATACGGTAGAAGTAAACACCGCTCGATAAATTAGAACCGTCAAACGGAACTGTATAATAACCTGCTTCAATATTCTGGCTGTTTATAAGATTTTTTATTTCCCTTCCGCTTATATCATAGATTACCAGACTTACTTTTCCGCTGAAGGGCATTTGATAATCAATTTTCGTCAGAGGATTGAACGGATTCGGATAATTCTGGGATAATTTAAATTTATCAGGAGTTCCGATTACAACATCTCCCTGCAGGTAATGATATTCATAATTGCCGTTATAATCTATTTGTTTTAATCTATATTGATATTTTCCGGGTTGAAGGTTTTTGTCTGTGAAAGAATAATTCCTGTTCTGATTTGATTCTACAAAACCGATTTTTTCCCAATTTACAGTTGATTTCCTTTCGACATCGAATCCTTGATTGTTTTGTTCCCATACAGTCTTCCAATTCAACGTTACATCATTTATATTAACATTGTAAGTAAAACTTTCCATTTCAACCGGTAATGGAACACCAATATCAAAGTAGTCTATATATAAGTTTCTGTTCCCTGCTACTGCTGTAATAACTATTCTTACCCTGCAATCTGGTTGTGACTGATATACTGAAGGTACTGAAAAAGTTGCCAAGTAATATGTGTTTTCTGTAGCTCTTACTGTGCCAAGATTGGATTCTGTTCCTCCGTTTATACTTGAATTCCAGATATAGACTGTAATATCAGAATAATTTGGTCCTCCATTATTTTGATGTCTGTAGTAGAAAGTGATATCTGAACTTGAGGGTGTAACACTATTTATTATTAATTCACTATTTAAATCAGTTCCTACAGCTGCGTAAACTGACAAATATCCCTGATTTTTTCCAGACTTTGCAAAACCTGAAGCTGACCAACCATTTGGCGGAAAAGTCCCTTCAAAACTTTCCATTGTTTGGCTGTTGGAAACTAATGTTACTGTAGTTAGCAATAATATTAGTAGAATAAATTTTTTCATTTTTTATTATCCTTTCTTCTTTTATTTAAATTATAATAAAATATAACTTATAATATAAACACAAAATTATTCGAATCAGTTCAAATTGATAAATAAATCCGATTTTTCGATTTCCAAAAATGAATTCGTAAAACTTACTTTTAATATCAAAAAAACAGTCAATAAATTAGGTAACAATAGTAAAATTATCCTAATAAATCAATATAAATAATTAGTATTATAGTATTTCGCAATTTTTATTAAAATTTAAACACCTGTTTATTAAAAAAATTTCATTTTTTGTGATAATTATTAGATTTTACCGGAATATTAAACCAAAAATAAAAAGAGTTTTTTAAATATTTTGATTATGGGATTTAAAATGATTATTTTTAAACTTTAATTAAAGACAAAATATGGCATTAAGACATAAATCAGCCCAAAAACGGGCAAGACAAACAATAAAAAGAACGGAAAAAAACAAACAATATAAAGCTGTTTTAAAGGGTTCGGTTAAAAAGGTATTAACCGATAAAACAAAAGCGGGCGAAGAATACAAAAAAACCGTCAAACTGCTTGACAGAGCAGCGACAAAAGGCCTCATACATAAAAACAAAGCCGCAAATATAAAATCAAGGCTCGCCAGACACATCAGAAACAATCCGTAAGTGAACAAACCATAAAAGTCTTAGCCTGATATTTAATTAATTAAATATCTTTTTCCCTTATATAAGAAGTTTATTAATTAAATGCTGTTATAATAAGACTTTTTTATTATCCAAATTTAATACGCTATAAGTTCTATCCCGACTTTAGCATTCTTAGGAAGGTTCGATAATTCGATTGTAGTGCGTGCAGGAGCAGATTCCATAAAATATTCCCCGTAAACTTTGTTCATCTCCGCAAAATCGTTTATATCTTTTAAAAAAACAGTTGTTTTTAAAACATTATCCAGAGAAGAACCGTTTTCTTCAAGTATGGATTTAAGATTTTCTATTACCAGAGTTGTTTGTTCTGAAATGCTGCCTTCTGGAATATTTCCGTTTCTGTCTATCGGTATCTGGCAGGAAGTAAAAATCAAATTACTGTATTTTACCGCTACCGAGTAAGGTCCTATTGGCAAAGGTGCTTTTACTGACGTTAGTATTTTTTTCATTATTTATTCCTTTATTTTATCCATTATTCTTTCAATATCAATGCTGGAATAATATTCTATTACAATTTCACCGGATGATTTATCCTTCGGTTTAATACTTACTTTTGCTCCGAAGAACTTAATCAACATTTCCTTGAATGACTGCATATACGGGTCAAATTCTTCGGTTTTCTTATGATTTCTTTTTTTTCTGAGCTTGATATTTTTCTTCGTAAGTTCCTCAAGTTTTCTGACACTCAGATTTTCATTTATAATCCTCCTCCATAATTCCATCTGCTGTTTTAAGTCTTCCACTCTCAACAGCATTCTTGCATGTGCTTCCGATATTTCATTTTTTCTGAGGGAGACTTTTATTTCGGCTGGAAGATTCTGCAGACGCAGATAATTGGCAACAGTACTTCTTTGTTTGGATACTTCCCCGGATATTTGTTCCTGTGTTAAATCAAATTCATCCATCAGACACTGGAATGAATCAGAAAGTTCCATAGGATTTAAATCTACTCTTTGAATATTTTCAATCAGTGCAAGTTTCAGCATCTCTTTCTTGCTTCCGGCAGGAGAAGTAATTACATAAGCAGGGATTTTCTCCAGCCCGGCAATCTTTGCCGCCCTGATTCGCCTTTCCCCGGAAATTAAAATATATTCTGTTTTATCATCCGATAATCTGACTGTTACAGGTTGAATCAGACCGTTGTTTTTGATTGATTCTGCCAGTTCATTCATTTTTTCCTCATCGAAATCCTCACGAGGCTGCAGGGGATTATGTTTGATTTTTTCAATTTCTATCTCCAGAAATACCGATTCATTGGGTGTTTCTGTCACTTCTTTCTTTTCCGAATTCAAATCAATATCCTGATTACCGAATAAAGCAGATAAACCTTTTCCTAATCTTGTATCTTTTTCCATTTTAATAATGTTAAATTAAATTCTGGTTTATAAAATTTTTTAATAATTTATTCCGTATTTGCTTCAACAACTTTTCCGGTTTCCCTTTCATATCCGTTTCTTTCCAAAAATTCCTGTCCGAGTTCCATATAGTTTTTTGCACCTGTGGAAGACGGGTCATATATGATTATCGGTTTACCAAAACTCGGAGCCTCTCCTATCTTTACATTTCTGAATATTTTTGTTTTAAATACCCTGTCGGCAAAAAATTTTCTTAATTCAGATTCCACCTGATTTGCCAGCCGCAACCTCGAGTCGAACATAGTCAGCAGATATCCTTCGATGTTCAATGAGGGATTGAATGTTTTCTTTACCATCTTTATTGTATTCAGCAGCTGAGTCAGTCCTTCAAGAGCATAGTATTCGCACTGGACGGGAATTATTATTGTATTAGCAGCAGTAAGTGCATTAATTGTTATCAGACTTAAAGAAGGCGGACAGTCAATAAATATATATTCATACGTGTTTTCGTAATTATTGATAAACTCATCAATATTTTCTTTTAAAGTTCTTTCTCTTGATGGAACGCTGATTAACTCTACCTCGGCGCCGACAAGATTGATATGAGATGATACTATATCCAGATTTTCCACCTGGGTTTTTTTAATACAGTCTTTTAACTTTTTATCGGATATAAGAACTTCGTAGATAGTATTGCCGTCATCTTTTGCTTCTATTCCGAGTCCGGTAGTAGAATTTGCCTGCGGGTCTGAATCAATAAGAAGGCATTTAACCCCCGAAAGTGAAACAGCAACGGAAAGATTAATAGCGGTAGTGGTTTTTCCGACTCCGCCTTTTTGATTTGCTATTGTAATTATTTTCGTCAACAAGAAATAAAAATATTAGCATTCCAGTGTCTTACCGAATTCCATTACGATACATTTTTTCCCGATCGATTCTACTTTCTTTTTAAACTCCAATGGATTTGCTTTAATTATATCGAATGTATCATAATGAATCGGTACAACATATTCCGCATTAACAAATTCCGCGGCTTTTACCGCATCGTCAATGCCCATTGTAAAATCATCTCCTATCGGAAGAAAAGCATAGTCAATCCTGTTCATCTCGCCTATTAATTTCATATCGTAGAATAGTCCCGTATCTCCCGAATGATATATTGTTTTTCCCTCCGAAGTCAAAAGCACCCCTGCAGGGTCGCCTGCATAAACCCCTTCGGGAGTTGATGAAGAATGGTGTGCAATCGTCAGTTTAACTCTTCCGAAAGGAAAATTAAATCCTCCGCCGATATTCATCGGGTGAATTTTTTTTACTCCTTTAGAACTAAGAATGTTCACAAGTTCAAAAATCCCGATAACAGTTGCATCATTTTTCTCTGCAATCTGCAATACGTCTCCGTAATGGTCGCCGTGTGCATGAGTCAAAATTATATAATCGCACTTAATATCTGCAGGTTTGATTTTGCAATGGATATTTCCCGTTATAAAAGGATCAATCAGAATCCTTTGTTTACCTGTTTCGATTTCTAAAAAAGTATGTCCGTGATATATAAGTTTCATAATGAATATGTTTTAATTTACAAATGTTAAATTTAATACATACTATGAATTGTTTCAATTTAATACGGATGCCATAAAGTCGGTAAATACGACAAGACCGGAATGGGGATGGATGTATAAGGGAAAAAATGTATGACTGTATGAGGGAAAAAATGTATGAATGTATGAGAGAATTATGTGCCCGGAATAATTTGGATACGGAGAATAAAAAAATTTAGTTTGTTTTAAATGTTTTAATTTAATATTTTGAATTATAGAATAAATATAATGAAGAAAAAACAAAGGAAAAAAATTAATTTATACAGCAGGGATTTTCTTTACACGCAGGATTTTTCCAAGACAGAAATCAAGGCAATAGTGGATTTAACATTTTTACTCAAAAAAATGCATCTTTCAGGAAAATCTGCAAGGTTTTTCGACAGCGGGCTGGCAATTTCAATATTCAGAGATTTTTCCACAAGAACACGTTTCAGTTTTGCATCCGCAGTCAGTTTTACAGGACTTACCCTTTCTGAACTTAACGAAGAACAGACTCAGATTTCACACGGAGAAACTGTCAGGGAAACAGCAAATATGATTTCTTTTTTGACTGAAGTAATAGGAATACGGGATGACCTGTACATCGGCGAAGGGCATAAATATATGAAAGAAATCGCAGACGCAGTAAGAGAGGGGTATGAAAACGGAGTGCTTGCAAGAAAGCCGACTATAATAAATCTTCAATCGGATATCGACCACCCAACTCAAACGTTTTCAGATTTAGCTCACCTTGTAAATTTCTTCGGAAGCTGGAAAAAATTACGGGGAAAACGAATAGCAATGTCATGGGCGTACTCTCCGAGTTACGGAAAACCGTTATCCGTTCCGCAAGGAATAATTACGCTGTTTACAAGGTTCGGAATGAACGTAATTCTTGCACACCCCGAGGGATACGGGTTAATGCCTGAAATAATAGAAACTGCAAAAGCAAATTCAAAGAAAAGCGGGGGAAGTTTCGAGATAACGAACGATATGGACAAGGCATTCAAAAACGCAGATATTGTATATCCGAAATCGTGGGCACCTTTTACAATAATGAAGAAAAGAACCGAACTACTGAGAGCAGGCAGAAGAGATGGATTAAGACAGCTCGAAAAAAAATGCCTTGATATGAATTCCCGAAATAAGAAATGGGAATGTACAAAAGAAAAAATTAACCTGACAAAAGGACAAAACGCATTATATATGCATTGTCTTCCTGCTGATATATCAGGAGTAAACTGCATCAGAGGCGAAGTATCAAAAGACGTTTTCGAGAAATACAGGATACAAACTTACAAAGAGGCAGGTTATAAACCGTTTGTGATAGCATCGGTTATATTGCTGACAAGATTCAAGAGAATTACAAGCATATTAAAAAAATTAAAAATATGAATGAAACAGGATTTACATCTGAGGAATTTTTGAAAACAGTAAATGCTTTCAGATTAAGCAGGGTAATATTAACCGCATTTGAACTCGAGATATTCACTCATCTGAAAGATTCCACAAAGACCTCCGCTGAAATAGCCGCTGAAACAGGCATATCAATTAAAGGGGCAGACCGATTAATGAATGCACTGGTTCCGGCGGGGTTACTGAAAAAAGACGGTGGAAAATTTTCAAACACCGAATTTTCCAAAGAATTTCTCGTAAAAGGTTCACCAAAATATATGTCGGGAATTAATCATACCATAAATTTATGGGACAGCTGGACTACTTTAACTTCTGCCGTAAAGGAAGGTACGACGGTTTTGCGGAAAAGACCGATAAGCGAAAGAGACCGCTGCTGGATAAAGTCATTCATAGAGGCAATGCATTATAAGGGAAAACCTCACTCAAAAGAAATTGTACCTTTGGTTGACCTGAGTGAAATTAAAACAATATTAGATGTTGGCGGAGGCTCGGGCGCGTACAGTTTCGAATTTCTAAGGAAGAAACCGGATTTAAAAGTTTATATTTTCGATTTACCCGAAGTCACTGCACTGACACAAAAATATATTGACTGTGAAGGATTTACAGGAAAAGTTTTTACAATATCCGGTAATTACCTCGAAAACGATTTTGGCGGACCGTACGATATGATATTTTTATCCGCAATAATTCACAGCAACAGTCCGGACGAAAACAAAACACTTCTGAAAAAATGCTATAATTCCATCAATAAAGGCGGAAAAGCTGTGATTTCCGATTACATAATGTGCGAAGACCGAACATCGCCTATTCCGGGCACAATATTTGCAATAAATATGCTTGTAGGGACAAAGGGCGGAGATACATATACCAAAGACGAAGTATTCGGATGGTTAGATGAAACAGGTTTTACAAATCATAAAATAATTGAAACATCAAACGGCAATTCGCTGATAATTTCTTTTACATAAGTCTGCAAGTATTCTAAAAAAGAAATGGATAAAGAGAAACTAATAAAAGAAATCAGGAACTATTGTAAAAAAAATTCCGATAAAAAAGTAGTATTAAAATACAGCAGATATTTCAAAGACGGTTTTGATGCATACGGACTCGGCAGAGAAAAATTTGAATATAAACTAAATTCCCTGCTAAAGGAAGGAAAGCTTAATCAGAGAATAATTTTTGATGCAGCTCCTGAATTACTGAAAAGCGGTAAATTCGAAGAAACAAGTTATGCAATCTTGCTGTTACGAGGATTCACAAAAGAATTCAACAAAAAGACATTTCAAAAAATCGAAACCTGGTTCAGATACGGGATTAACAACTGGGCGCATTCCGATTCACTATCACTTGACATAATATCCGCTTTGCTGCTTAGTAAAACCATAGAACTCAAAGAATTATCCGGATGGAGAAAAGCGAAGAATAAATTTCAGCGCCGTTGTTCCGCCGTATCACTGATAAAATACATAAAGGCAGGGAAAAGCCAAAAGAACTGTCTGAAATTCATCGAGCCGCTGATGAAAGACACGGCAAGGGAAGTTCAGCAGGGAACAGGTTGGTTTTTAAGGGAATTATGGAAAATTAACAATACCGATACGGAAGAATTTCTTTTGAAATGGAAGGATACGGCTCCGCGGTTAATATTTCAATATGCTACGGAAAAAATGACAGCCTCAGAAAAGAAAAAGTTTAAAAAAGAATAAAATTATAAAGTTATGAAAAAAGTAAAAATATTAATAACGGTTTTAACGGTTTTTTCGCTATCTTTTTTTTCCTGTAAAAAGGCACAGGAAATAAAAAACACTGATACGCTGAAAACCAGCATAACTTCCTTTGAATCAGACGAAAAAGTAAACAACACCGTACCCGAAACAAGGAAAATAAAACTACCTGAACCAAGAACAGACGGGACAGTTTCATTAGAAAAAACATTGTCCGAAAGGCGTTCAATCAGGGAATACAGAAAAGAATCCCTTGAACTTTCGGAGATTTCGCAATTATTATGGTCGGCACAGGGAATCACAAACAAATCGAGCGGAAAGCGGACTGCCCCTTCGGCAGGAGCTCTTTTTCCGCTTGAGATATATATAGTAGCCGGAAATGTCAACGATTTAGAAGACGGAATTTACAAATACCGCACAGAAACACACGAACTAATACTTGTAAAATCCGGAGATAACAGGGAAGACATTTACACGAAAGTATATTCGAGAGAATGGCTTAAAAATGTACCCGCCTTTTTGATTTTCGCCGGGGTATATGAAAGAACAACCGGAAAATACGGAGAGAGAGGAAAAAGATACGTACACATAGAGGTAGGACATTCTGCACAAAATGTTCTTTTACAGGCAGTGGCAATGAATCTCGGTACTGTAGTAATGGGTGCTTTTGACGATACTACTTTAAAAAAGGTTATCGGTATGACTGAAGACGAACAGCCGTTTTACATTATACCCGTAGGCAGATATTAAAAATTATATGATGATAAGAAAATCATTAATAGTTTTTTTATTCGTATTTTTTTTTCACTTCAGCTGCAAAGAAGACACCGGAACAGTAAGTCCGGTCTGGCCTCCAAACCCGTCATCAGATTTAACAAGGAAGGGTAAATTCATTTCTTTTACCTCAAACCGCAGCGGCAGCTATGATATCTGGCTTGCACAGGTAGACACAAACGGATTTTTAGAGACATCCGGACTCATATTTCCCGAAAATCCATATAATTTAACCCAGACCAGTCAATACGATGAAACAACTTCCTGCTGGTCGCCCGACGGCAAGATTCTTGCGTATTCCAGAGACGATGGTACAGTTAAGGAAATTTTTGCATATTTTTTCAATGAAGACGGAAGTATAGACACGACAGTAACAGTTAATCCGAAAAAAATAATAAACTCATCACTGCCGGTAGTCGACAATAATCCGTGTTTTGCTCCTAACAGATTATATATGATTTGGGACAGACAGACAGACATTAACAAAGACGGAAAAATAGATACTTCTGATAAGCGTGACTTGTACAGGGGCACAGTTTACGGCAGCGGCAACAGCTTTGTTGTTACGGGTATTATAAACATCACAAACACTCCTTATGCAGACGAAAGTAACGGAAAATGGTCGCCGAGGGTATTTATCGGTGCTGCAGCATATGAATACTCGACTGTCACGGATAAATCAGACATTTATTTAATTGACCCGGTAAATCCTGACAGCTTAAACAAGAAATACTACGGTGCCGGAAAATGCGGTTCGGCTGCCTGGTCTCCGTCATGCGACAGAATAATATTCGAATCCGACCCAATAAACAGCGGAATTTACAAAATAGCAGGCACAGGTTATCCATTACCCGGAACACCAAATAATATAGTCAGTTCCGGGAATACATCTTACAGATATCCTACGCGTCAGCCGAACGGAAATTTGATTGCATTTTCAGAGTTAAGGAGCGGAAATACAGCAATAATACTTTTAATAGAAGCAAGCGGCGGGACACCGTTTAAATTACTTCCGCAGGATTTCGAAAATCACAATAATCTGTATCCGTCATGGTAAACAAAATCAGATACATAACAGCAAAAACAAAAAAAGATTACGAAGACGGAAAGAAATTAATTTTAGAATACGCTGCTTCATTAAATTTTGATTTATGTTTTCAGAACTTCAAAAACGAGATAAATAATCTTGAGAAAGAGTATGGTTTTCCCGGCGGATGTTTAGTGCTTGCACGTATTGAAGGTGAAGGCACAGAAACGATCGGTGTAGTAGGACTCAGAAAATATAAAGGTAAAACCTGCGAATTAAAAAGGATGTATGTAATCAGAAAATACAGAAATTACGGAATCGGAAAGGACCTGCTCAAACGCTCTATAAGAAATGCGAAGAAAATGTTATACCAAAAAATTCGTCTTGACACTTTAGAAACAATGACGGCGGCAATAGGTTTATACAAAAACTTCGGTTTTAAAGAAATCAAGCCCTACCGGTACAATCCGATAGCAACGGCAAAATATTTCGAACTGGACTTATAGTTAATGTATTTCTTTAAATTATTAGAACCATTTACTATCCATTTCAAAATCAATCAAAAGAGCGGATATAATGGTTTGAATTTTTTTTAAAATATTAGTATTTTTAACGTTTGTTATCACGAATAATTAATTATTTACAATGTTTGCAATAGTAGAAATAAAAGGATACCAGTTCCGAGTACAGGAAAACCAGAACATATACGTTCCCAAGCTAAAAGAAGAACCGGGGAAAAAAGTTGAATTCAAGAATGTATTAATGTTCTCGCCTGACGACAAATCTTTTGTTATAGGCACCCCGACATTAAAAAAGAAAGTAAAAGCGACTGTAATCGAGCATGTAAAAGACGACAAACTAACGGTATTCAAGAAGAAGCGCAGAAAAGGTTACAAAGTAAGAAAAGGACACAGGCAGCAATACACGAAAATTTTAATAGACAAAATTTCGGAAGTAAGAGAAAAAAGGAGTTCAAAAAATGGCACATAAAAAAGGTCTTGGAAGTTCAAAAAACGGCAGAGATTCACAATCGAAGCGTCTCGGAGTAAAGAGATTCGGCGGTGAACTCGTAAAAGCCGGAAACATATTAGTAAGGCAGAGAGGAACGAAATTTTTACCCGGTAAAAACGTCGGTCTTGGAAGAGATTACACAATTTATTCCTTGGTAGACGGTAAAGTAAAATTCACAACCAAAGCCGGCAAAAAGATACTAAATGTAGTTCCTACAGAAAACTAATTTCATTGATTTTACATACAAATTTTAATTGAAAACCTGCTGTAAGGCAGGTTTTTTTTCTTACTATCAAAGTAAAGTGTGGCTTTAAATAATCACTTTAAACAAGAGATTGCAGGGGTATGAATCCGGCACGGCGAACAAACTGAAAGTCAGGCTTGAAAACCGTTAAAACGGTTATAGCATTTTATTTATAATCGATACCCACGGTTAAAACCGTGGGCTGGATTTTTTAAATATCGATACACACTTCAAACTGAAAGTCAGGGTTGTATAGATGCATATATGACTGAAAGTCAGGACTGAAAGTCAGGCAGGTAACGTAAATGCAGAATAGTTTTATATTTCTTTAATGATTTCGCAGGTGCTTGTTATATATGCAAATCCAAAGGAAAGATTCAGCAGGCTTGCAAGATGCATTTCTTCATTAATACTTCCCGTTCCGTCGGCAGGAAAAAATATTCTGTAGTCTCTGTAGTATGCATCGCGGGCGGTGGACTCGCAGCACATATTGGTCATAATACCGCAAATTACTATATCTTCTATTTTCAAACACCGAAGGATTGTCTCCAGGTCTGTATTATAAAATGACGAGTAGCGATGTTTAAAGATAATTTTTTCGTTTTCTAAGGGTGCAATTTCGTCTGCTACCTCACTCTCCTTGCTATTCTCAATACACATCCCTTTCCACCACCATTCCATAATCCCTGCATCGTATAATGAAGGATGGTGTACATGACAGGTATAAATTACCGGACGCCTTGCTTTTCTGAAAGTTTCTATCAGAAGTTTTACGTTCGGAAGTACAGCAAGTCCTCCGCAGGTAAACGTTTGCGATTCGGGATTAAGAAAAAATTTCTGCATATCAATAACAAGCAATGCCGATTTTTCGCGGGTAATTTTCATGCGATGAGTATTAAACGGCTCTATTTTCTTAAGCCACTCATTTGTCTTTTCCCCGAGATTTTCACTTGTTACATAAAACTTCATATTCTACTTCCTCGTATATATTAATTCCATACTCTTATATTCTTTTCCGTCCACTACATTAAACATTTCCATTTCTATTGTGTTTTCGTTCACAATTTTGAATGTTTCTATCATTTCCATATCCTTTCCTGTCATCGGGTCAACAGCCGTTCCCTTATAAACAACTTTATTTGTTGCAGGGTCATGCTTTCCTTCCATATATAGTATACCTGTTCCCATATTATCCACCCAAACAGCCATCCAAACTTTCTTTGCATTATCAAATCCCGTTATGCTAACCCCCTGAAAGTCCATTCCCATTACATTACCTTTTGCCGTCATTTGGGAATATCTTCCGCCAAGAATCATTTCACACTTAGCTGTTCCTGTGTATATTTCCGGAGGTGCAGAAGGATCCATCCACATCTTACTGGTATAAACCCAATCGCCGTCCATACTCGCCAGTTCCTGATGTTCTTTTCCCGGAGTCATATACTCCATCCACAGCTTCATTTCATCATCCTGGGAAAAGGAATTAACGGAGCAAAGCCCCACAATCAAAATAAAAAATAATATTTTTTTCATTTTTGAAAAGTTTTAATTAATAAAATATAGTTTTAATAATATTAACTGAAAGTCAGGTACATTCTGCAAAGTTGTCGTCCCGAACTGAAAGTCAGTAATGATGTTCTCACTTCATATAATTATTCTTCAATACTTATTATTCCGACATAATTTCCCACCCTGCTTTGATATGTATTATCGTCCGCATCCCATAATCCGTACAGCATTTTAAATTTTAACCTGACGGGCATATCGATATATTTCTCAATGTCGGTTACAGTTACTCCATACCCGTGAAATTTAATAAAATATTTCACTCCGTCTATTTCAAAATAATAGTCAAAAACCCCTTCAATCTCCCTTCCGGCTTTATTAAAGAAAGCTTCTTTTCTAATTATACCCGTCAGAATAAAATCATTTGCTGTTAAGTTAGTCTTTTTGTATGAAAAATTTATTTGCTTAAATTCGCTTTCAATATACCCTTCTATTGATGCATACAGTTTCATATTTGTTTTGAAATTATAAATAATCCTATGCGGAAAATCGTGTTCGGAATTTTCGAATATAAATTTTCTGCCGTCATTTTCAAGAGAAACAAGCTTAAATTCAATTTCCCGTGAATTATTCTGTTCGAACACAAGCGGGTAATAATATAATACATTGTTAATATATTTCAATTTAATCTTTTCTTTTAACACAGTATCTTTATCCAGTATCTCATAAACATCAGCAGTATATTCACTATCGTTAACTACCCTCCATTTTTCAATTATTTTGTTACCCTCTGTTGACTCCCAGTCTCCGAGAAACAAATGAGTTTTAATCGGCTTTTCCTGAGAGTAGCACAAACAGGACAGTACAAGTAATATTATAATTATTATTTTCAGCTTCATTTGTTTTAAATTATACAAATTTTTGTATTTTTCCAATTTAATTATTTTTTCCCTTAACTTAATAAAGTGTTTATTTATCATAAATTTATTTAAGGAAACAATATTTTATTTTCTAACAAGCAGTTTCGGAATGAACATAGGTACATTTTTTTTATAATCTGAATATTCTTTACCAAACCGTTTTTCAAGTTCGGGTTCTTCGATTAATTTAAGTTCAAAATAACAAAACAATATAATAACGGGAGCAACAATAAAAAACAGAGACAACGAATTAAAAAAAAGTCCATAACCAAACAATTGAATAAATAATCCCACAAGCATTGGATTTCTAACGTATTTATAAGGTCCTTTTGTTATCAGGACATACGGGGGACATAACGGAACAGGAGTTCCTTTCTCTTTTAAAAAGTAAAAAACACAGGCAAGAGATAACATTAAACCTGTGGCAATTAAAGGAAAACCCAAAATAAAATTTAACGGGTAAGAAACGATTTGAGGAAAATAAAAAAAATAATCAATACAGCAGGAAAAAAATATCAATCCGGTTATGAAGAAGATATAAGCAAGCGGAAAAAAGGGGATAAAAAATAATCTGTATTTGCTTCTTTTTCGTTCAGGACATGAAGCGATTTTACAAATCGTATTGATTATTTTTCCCGTCAGTGACATAAGTTACATAATGTTCAGAAATTTTAAAAAAATAACAATACCATACAATTTAAACAATTAATATATTAGAACATAAAAGTCAGAGATGAAAAGATTCATAAAGTTGTGAGTACAACGGGTTTATATTTTTTGTATAGTAAACATAATTAACTGAAAGTCAGGCAGGAAAGTATTTCTGGGCTTATGTTCAAGAAGTATACGTAATTAGAATGGTTCAGTATTATATATTTTCAATCGTGCATTACGAACAACGAATGCATTTATTACATTAAACTAATTAAATTATTTACTATATTTGAGTACAAGAAGATTCAGAAAAATCTGATTTCTAAAACATTTTAGAGTGAATTAAGAAAAGGATAAAAATGCTTTGTTTGACTTTAGTAAGGACATTAAAAAGAAGCATAATAAGTTTAAGACAAAGAATTATTTAAAATTTCATAAAAATTAAAAAAAAGTACAATAAGTATGAAATGCTTTTTATTAATATTAATAATTCTGTTTATTTGCGGGTACTCATATCCTTGTCAGTATGACACATCATACTTTTATGTAAAAGATGCATCGAAGTACTCGGTGAAATGGCTGCAGGGACTTTCGAAAAGCGGTTATGCAAATTCATATTACATAAATGATGCTTTGATTATATTGAACGGAATAGACTCGGTAAGTTTTCCTGCAGATTTACCCTTTAATAAAGAAATTAATTTTTCCGGCAGAATGAATGGAAAAGATTTCTTTTTAAAAGTGAAATTAATAAAATATACAACGATAGATTTTAAATTTGAAATCAAGAAGGGTGATGACATTATCGAGTATGAAAGCGGATTAGCCGACATTGGCACGTTATTTTTCCTCGGCAGCGAAAGCGATGAAGACGAACAAACCGGAATTTATTATTTCGCAACCGAATATGTCAAGGAAGACGATAAATGCGATTTTGCCGTGAGAATAGGAAATGACGGGGGAATTTTAAAAGCCAAAGCAACAAGGATCTGCAGAGACGAAAAAAGTAATATCGAATTGAATGAGGTTCCTGCAATGAGAGAGAATTAAGTTGTTTGGCTATTCTGATATTTAATTCCCAAAATTTGAATCAGAACAGGATACCTCTCGGTTATAAGCAATAATTTTTCAAAAGTATTTTAATTAGTTTTTAAGGGTTAATTTTGAAGCCCAGCTTTTAAATTCTTTTTCAATGGACTTTAAATCTTTTTCAAACATCTTAACAACGAAAGATTTTCCGGTTTTATCTTCCTCAAAATTATCCCTGAGAAGCTTATAAAATTTTTTAAGAAGATTTTTCTCCTGCATATACAGGCAAAAATATCTTGCCTGTGCATAATAAAAGCCGCTTTTTTCTCCGTAAAATTCATCATCATCAGTATCGAACAAAATATCAAGCTCTGTATATGTTTTGTTTTTGATAGCATTTTGAAGTGAAGGCAGTCTCCAATTAACATATCCGATAATTTCCCCGTTATTCAGAGAGCATCTTTCATACAGAGAACCGAGCCCTTCATTAAACCATGCCGGAATATCCGGAAAATCATATCTGACAAAAGCATGGGTCAGCTCATGGACGAGCGTACCCGTTCCCGTGGAAATATTCATCAGCATAGTTTTTTGGGAAGGTTTATAATAACCGAAATATGAAACATCATCATCATCAAATAATTTACGTGCCCAGTATCTGTAAGACTTTTCATCTTTGAATAGAAAAACTTTAATTAATTCATCGGGCCGCTTTTGGAAAAAATCATTATAAAAACAATTTGCAGCAGGGGCTATCGTATTATAAATAATCTTATCTGTTTCACTTTCCTGTAAGTTACTAATGATAACAAAACACGAAAATGGTTGTATAATAAAATCATCGGTCAGAAGATTTTTCGTCTCAGTAATTACAGAATCGTAATTGAATATTGTTGTATCAGAAAAGCGGTTGTTTTTAACTTCAATTTTTTTAATTTCGTCTTCTTTCCGATTATTCCAGCAGGACAGAGACAAAAAAACCGATAATATAAGAAGAAAGTAATTCAAAAAAATAGACTTTGATTAAAATAAGATAGTCAAAATTAAAAAATCATAAAAGAGAAAATGTACCGATATTAACAATAATAATTATAAACCTGCATTACTAAAGCCCTAAAGGCAGGCAGGACTAAAGTCAGGACTAAAAGTCAGGTCTGCAAAATTTCTGAAATTTGCATCAGTACTGGAGTCGAAAAATGACTGAAAAGTAATTTTTATAAGCATTATATTATGATATTATTAAGAGAAGCGGGATGTAGCGTAGTCCGGTAGCGCGCTTCGTTCGGGACGAAGAGGTCGCTGGTTCGAATCCAGTCATCCCGACAAAACCCTTTGCAAAATCAGAGGGTTTTTTCGTTTATAATTATACTTACATACTAAAACCGGAAAATTTTGATAAAATATACACAGGACACAATAAAAATCTTGAACGCCGGTTAATCGAACACAATTCTAACAAAGCTAAATCAATCAAAAATAGAGGACCATGGAGTCTGATTTATAAGAAAGAATTTCAATACTAAAGTCAGGCAAGAAGTGAAGCAATGAAATTTGAATTAAAATTCAAAACTAAAATCAAGCAAAGCATAAAGCTTATTGATTACTGAAAATTTACACACAAAAAAAAGCCGGATTATAATAATCCGGCTTTTAATCATCAAATCAATTGCTTTTAATAATTTACGACTGAATGTGCAATTATCCAGATCCCATCATTATTTGTATCAAAAAGATTAAATGTTGCGGTTGCAGTCGAAGCAAGAGAATTAAAATACATTGTATGTCCAAACTGTCCAGGTGCAATTGTTGTCGGTTTAAAATCGTTTGCATAAATATGAGCTTCACTCATTTTAAAACCGTTTAACATATTATATGTAACCGTTACGTTTGAACCATTAATAGATATATTCAAGGAACCTGCTTTAACACCTTTTTTAATATCATTTAATCCAGCTCCTGCATAAATGTCATAGTTGGTTGTTCCATTAACAAGGGGAAGATTAATTGCCCATCCCCAGCGGTTTTTTGTTAAACGAAGTGAGGGAAGTTTTTCAGGATTACTTTTCACATCGGTTGTCCATACCCACCCGCCTTTTGCAAACGCAGTTTCTTTTTTTCCAAAATTAGAAGTTCCACCGCAGCATTGTATAGTGTAGTTAGTCAAATACCACCAGCGGTTTCCTGTGTTACCGACAATATCTCCTCCATATGCGGTTTCCGGAGTTATTGTAACACCCCCGTCATTTGAAGCAAGTACATCAGCATGGATAACCAGAAATACAGAATTACCACAAGATGTTACTAACGAAAGGTTAGCTAAGGGGATGGAAAAGGTATAAACATTTACAGATTGCGTTGTTGTAATTTTATGCGGAAATTGTCCGTTAACCGGGACACCTGCATTATTTTTAGGAATCAAAGAAGAATCTGCACCTATCCATAATTTAATTTGTTCAGTGCCATCTTGATACCCAAAGGATGAATAAACAGTAATATAGATATTAATATCATCATTGTAGACAGTAACACTTCCGGCATCGGTAGTTTGTCCTGCGAATAAGTCAACGATCTTGGGTGTACCACAATATGTAACACCTTGCAAATAATTTGCAGGTCCATTATCACCTGTAGGGAGAGAACCAATGAAATCTGTAGTAAGTGAATTTGATTCAGAGGAATTTATCAGTTGTTCAGAACAACCTGAAATAAATATTGCAATTAAAGGCAACATTATAGCAAATATAAATAGTTGTTTTTTCATTTTTCGTTTAATTTAATTAATAAAAGTATTATGGCTGAAACACAATTTTTATAGATAACGTTCCAACCTGACTTTCAGTTTAGTGTGTAAATTTTTTTAAATCATACCTGACTTTCAGTTGAAAATGGTAAGGAGCCTCTCTATAGATTTATTGATAAAAAATATTAACCTGAATGAAAGTTATAATTTTGTTCCAAATATTTATATTGCCTACACCCCCTGACTTTAAGTTCTGTGTAATTTTTTGAAATATCTTTACTAAAGTCAGGCTAACTGAAAGCCTGATTTTTAATTCAGACTTGTATTGTTTTAATTATATTGATTAATTGTTGGAACATTTCCCGAAATAAAGGAAAGTTACTATAAAAATACACCTTATTTTATATTTTCTTTTTCCCATTTTCTTACCTTCATTTTAGCATTATCAAACAATCTTGTATAATTTGCTTTCTTTACTTTTTCACAAGCTTCAGGAGTAAGTCTTTTCCAGAGAGGTTCATACATATAATAAATTTTCAAATATTTTTTCTGTTCAGTCACAGCCATTTCATCCGTGCCGAAAAGGAATCTATCCGGAAAGGCATTAATTAAATTTGCCATACCTCTTGCTGTTTTATCGTTACCGGCAATATATTTTGCAACTTCTACCCATGATAAATCAAAATATACATGACTAAGATTTGGTTCTTCAAGCATTGTTTTTAAAATTTCTATTTGGTGTGCAAGTGGTCTTACTACCCTTCCGAGGCCTATATGTGCCCAGATAATTACAGCAGAACTATGTTTTTTGAAAACTTCATTTATTTCTTCAACATAATTTTTTGTATATGCTCTCGGAAACGGTTTGTTAATATCATTATGAAGCAAGACCAATAAACCTGTTTCCCCGGCAAACTTAAGAATACAGTCAAGAGCCGGATTGTAGAGACTTGCAATTTCACCTTCAATTTTCGAAGAAACAAATTCTTTATGAATTGTAAATTCACCGATACCCGTAAAGACCCCCGGAAAATTCCTCAGAACTCTTTTTATATGTTCCACGGCATACATATCCACACAATTGAAACCGTTTATTAAAGGGTCAAAACGGAGTTTTTCCTCATCAGTCAGAGACAAAAACTGCATTGCAATATATGCATCAGTATATGAGTAATAATACAGGGGTGCATCGGAATCAAGGTAGTATTTAGGAGCATCATTACCGGATATCATATATGACCACGTTTGGTGGAGGGGCATACCAAACACTGCGCATCTGCCCACCTTATCACCCATTAGTTTTAAATGATGCCGAATGTGCGGACCTTCCTGTATATAATTTGTTAAATGATAATGCGAATCATTAAATTCATGGTTATCATATAAATTATTGACTTTATTTAACATTAGGCTTGAAAAATATAAATTTTTAAAATCTGAAATTCTTCATTATAAAATATTTGAGATTAATTAATTTATTTTTAAAAAGAAATTATTAAATATACTAATTTTTTCAGACGTGTTCATACAGGAAAATCACACTTTTTTATTATAAAATGACTAATATCGTTTCTTTCCCGGCAAATGGGCAGGATGAAATTTATCATTGTGGCACATTTTACATTCAGGATTTTTTGTAAAATCATTTTTATCGTGACAATTTATACATTCAATATTTTTATGACTATCCGAAAGAAACAAACCTGTTTTATTATGGTCAAATTTTCCGTACACGAAATCCTTGTGACAGGTGTTACAATTTCTATCAAGTCTCTTTACCGGCATCTGATTTTTATGGCATTTCATACAGGACAATCGGTTGTGATAAGATTTTAAAATCCAACCTGTGGATTTACCATGATTGAAACGAGCCATTTCTTTGCCAGCATGACATTTCTGACATGCATTTTCCTTATGGCAGTTAAAACAGGGTTTGTGATGTTCTTCAAACGATTTTTCTATCTTCGCGGTTTTACTATTATCGCTAAGTTTTATTTTTTTATCATGACATTTAACACACCTGTCACTGCTATGGCATTGGACACATTCTATTCTGAATAAATTAACATGTTCATCGTGATAGAATGTAACTTTATTTCCGTATTCACAGTTAATTTCATATATTATTTTTGTCGGTTCTGTACGTTTTGGGTGTTTTTTTCCTGTTAAATCTTTCGTAAGATTTTTTTGGTTTTCCGGAGTATTATAAAGATGGCATTGTGAACTGCATCCGTTTTCATGACTCCACTGTTTATGACATGAGATACATTGGCGGTGAAAGGCAGCTTTTAAATCAGGCACAGAAACGTTTTCACGATATCGAACATTACTGTGGCATTCACGGCAATTAATAACCGGTCCTGAAGTATTAAAATGGTGACAGTCTGTACATCCCACGCCCATTTCAGACATTTCAGAATGAAGTCTGTGATAAAAGACGACTCCTGTATAGTTTTCAGACATTTCATCAATTACAACAACTTCAGGTCCTTCTTCTGATGAAGGAAATTCACCATACATACTATGGCGGGGACAACTCATTAAACCCGGGTCTTTTAAGGTAGGATATTCACTAATATGACAGGTTTTACATTTAAGAGACGTATTTAAATGATTTTTCAGTGGTTTTATTTTTATATCTCTGCCAACCTGCTCTTCCCCAGCTCCTGAATAATTATGTGTAACTCTCTGTGAAAATAAAATTGATATTGCCAGTATGCAGAATATCATTAAGGATACAATTATAAAAGAGATTTTTTTCATATCCATTTTTTTGATTTGGTGTTTCCCGATTCTGCAATATTCTGATTTGAATTATTATTCTCCTGAGGAATAATCGGAAATATCATTACAAAAGCTCTGTATACAATAACCAGCAATGCAACAAATCCTAATGTTATTGAGATTTCTCCAAAGGATGGAAAATATTTTACAGGGTTAAAGAATGGATTATATGCAACGATAAAATTGTTTATACGGTTAAGAAGTACTCCCGAAATTACAAATACTGAAGCTATAAATATTCCTGACATAGAATTTACAATTTTTTTAGAGAGGAATAAAATAAAGGGTACAAACATTAATACCATTTCGGCAATAAACATCCAGGCTGCGCTGTCGAATAACAGAACATATCTGAATGTTTCCCGAATAAACATATCTCCTATTTTAAAAGCAAGATAGATTCCAATAATCGGTGCAATCATAAATCCAAGTTTTGAAAGTGTTTTAATTTCGGGTTTCAGATTAAAGCTTCGGGAAGCAATCAGAGACTCACAAATAATCATTGGAAAACCGACAGCAATAGCCGAAAGAAGGAACAGAAGCGGGAGTATCGGAGTTTGCCAAAGCGGATGCATTTTTTGCCCCGCAATTACCATAAGAGTACCGAGAGAAGATTGATGAAGAGTAGAAAGCACGACACCTGCTATAATAAAGATAAACATTGTTAATGACAGTTTCTTATCGAGATATTTCAATAAGCCGTTAACCGGTTTATTAAGGAAAGTAAGAAGACCGTGAAAATTGATCTTGTTAATAAATCTCTCTGTGACGATGGGAATGAATTCTATATACAGGACAATCATATAAACAATAATGCAAATTCCAACTTCAAACAAAGCAGAATTTCCGTTCCACATTACTATCGGATGCCATACGTAATAAAATCTTCCAATATCAACAACTACTGCTAATGCAACGAATGTATAACCGAGCATTGCAGTAAAAAGAGCAGGTCGAACTATTGCCTTATAATATTCACGGTGCATTATATGAACAAGTGCAGCTGAAGTAAATCCTCCGGCGGCTAATGCAACACCTGCAGCAACATCCACACCAATCCACAAACCCCAGGGGGTATAATTATCCAGATTTGTTACTGCCCCAAGTCCATAAATAAATCTGATTGCGAGAAAAACCAAACCGTTTAATGCAAGAATAGTCAAAACAAAAATCCAGGGAGTAAAAAATTTGTGTTTTATTTGTCTGGAAATCACGTATCTACTCCTTTCTTCTCTTGTTCAAATTCTATTCTGTTTTCTTTGTTTTCATTACTACGTCTTTTTGTAAGCCACATAATTGTTCCAAGAATCGCATATAATGTAACCGGCGGTACAAAATAGGCAAAAATTCCATGCTGAATTGATTCTGATGTACCCGGAGCAGGACTGTTTCCAAGCGGAGGCATTTTCAAATTATCAAAACTTTTACTTGCGATATACATCCATGTTGTCCCGCCAATTTCCTGTTCACCGTATATGTGATTTATGTAAACATCGGGTTTTCTTTTAATTCTATTTTTAGCAACTCTCAAAATCTCATCACGCTCACCAAAAAGTAAGGCTTCAGTCGGGCAGATGCTTACACATGCAGGTAATTTTTCTGTTTTTCTTCTATCATAACACAAATCACATTTTCTAATTTGCGGGTCTATAGGTTTATCATAGTCAAAAGTCGGTATTTGAAACTGACACGCAACCATGCAATAGCGGCATCCAATACATTTTTTGGTGTCCCACACAACACTTCCATCTTCAAGTTTCGATAATGCCCCTACGATACAAGCAGAAACACATGCGGGTTTTTCACAGTGCATACATTGCTTTTTTACATAAACAGGAAGTGAGGGGTTCTTTTCGTTTTCAAATTCATTAACTACGGTTAATGATGCTGCATCGAGTCGTCTATATTCCTTAAATAAAGAGTTATCAGAATAGGACTCAAGGCTTGCGGTTGGTATATTGTGAGCTACTTTACAAGCCCATTCACAATGACGACAACCTACGCATACATCAGTATCTACCAGAATACCTATTCTGTAACCTGAAGGCGATTCATCAGAAGCTTTCAAAAATTTAGTTCCAAAAACACTCATTGAAACTCCTATAGCTGCAGTTTTCAAAAAGTCGCGTCTATTTATATCTTTCATAATTACTTTCTGTCAATATCGAAAAAAATTCAGAAATAAAGACTAATAAGTATTTATTATTGGTAATCAGTCGGTTTTTTATTTCTTGTTTAATTTATTTTATTTTTTAAATTAATTCTATGCAGTTAATTGTTCACAGCGATAATGTGTTTTTTTTTGAAAAACTCAAATGATAAAAATGACATAATAGATTTTACATACGAAAATATTTATACTCTAATCAACAAGGAAACACAAAATCAAATAAATGCAACCTTCATTTACCTATAACGTATAATAAAATACAGATATGTTTTTAAATCACTGATAAACAGAAGCTTGCAGACGCGACAATGAATTGATATTATGTGATAGGAAGTTTAAATATTTTTATAATATAGAATGTGTATCAACCTCAAATTACACGATGGAACAATGACCAAGGTAGTAAGCATAATAATTGGGGATTACGAAGATTCAAATAATATTCAAATTAAATACAAGCAAAAACAAATCATTTATATATTAACATAATTTAAGGAGAATCTACTATGAAAAATTTATTTCCAATTCTATTTTCAATTTTACTCCTTTTCTCTGTAAGTCAAACTAAAGCAAACATATTATATGTTCCTGCAGGTTATCCGACAATTCAGTCTGCAATGAATTCGGCTGTTAACGGAGATACAATATTGGTAGCTCAGGGAACCTATTATGAAAACGTCAATTTCAGAGGAAAAGGTGTTGTACTCGCAAGCTATTATCTGATTAATCATGATACAGGGTACATCAGCAGTACAATTATAAACGGAGGTACACCACTTCATCCGGACACAGCAAGTTGTGTACTAATGTACAAACCTGACATTTCATACGCAAGCGATACATCTGCTGCATTAGTCGGTTTTACCTTAACGCAGGGAAACGGTACATTATGGGAAGACAAACATTATCCGGGTTACTTTTTCCGGGAAGGAGGCGGTATTTTAATTGAATTCTGGTCACCAAGAATACGATTCAACCGAATTATCGGGAATCATATTGATACCGATACATTACATCCCAACGGAGGAGGCGGAGCAATACGAGGTTGCGACGGGAATCCAATAATAGAAAACAACATTATCCAATATAACTCAGGTCATTGCGGTACTGCAATAAATTTATATTTTTGCAGCGGTACAATAAGAAACAATATAATAAACGGCAACTATGGAGCTCATATATACGGAGGAGGTGCAATTTACACATATAAGAATTTACTTTCATATCCAATAATAATTGAAAACAACACTATTGTAAATAATTACGCCATAGTTCAATGCGGCGGTGTAAGGACATACGAATCAGCAAATGTTACCATCAAGAACAATATTATATGGGGAAATGTGTATTTTCAAATTTTAAACAGCGGACTACCAATCTCCGTTACTTATTGTAATGTGCAGGACGGATACACGGGTACAGGAAATATTAACGTTGCACCGCAGTTTGTAACTAATTCCTTTAATTTAATCCCAAATTCTGACTGCGTTGATGCCGGGGATTCAAATACTATTTACAATGACCCGGAAGACCCTTTACATCCCGGATTAGCTTTGCTGCCCGCTTTAGGAACAACAAGAAATGATATGGGTGCATTCGGAGGACCAGGATGTACAGTTTTAGGTTCGACTGTTATTGGAATTAAAAATAACAACATTACTTCAAATGTAACGGATTTCACACTTTATCAAAATTTCCCAAACCCCTTCAATCCTGTTACAACGATATCCTATCAATTACCTGCACCGGGTTATGTTGAAATAAAAATATATAATATTAACGGACAGGAAATTAAAACATTAATAAACAATAATCAGAAAGAGGGACATTATTCGGTACTCTGGGAAGGTAATGACAATTACGGAAGTAAGGTATCCAGCGGTGTCTATTTTTACAGGATGACAGTTAAAACAAATTCACAATCAGTAATTAAAACCCGTAAAATGATATTAATAAAATGAGCCCCTTTTTCATTAAATTCAAATTGCATAATTATATATATAAAATTGTGTAAAACAAAATTAAAGAAACCGGCAAAAACTGTATTCAAAAAGGGAATAAATTATTTACTAAATGAAAACGGAAAAATAAAAAAGTATCGTCCCTGAATAAGTAAATTTTTCTCTTTTACCTACGACCGAATTATAGAAAAATTGGTATTTCCAATCGGAAAAATGTAAAAAATTGTTTGAACACAGGTTGACTTTAATTAAGACAGATTTACACAGACCTATTTTAACTAAATGTAAAAATCAGGGGGACATTACATACGGAAAAAGACTTAAAAGAGTTATTTAAAAAAAACGGCTTCTATTTTGAGGTTACTAAATCAGGTAAGGGGGCTTTATTGTACTTTAAAGCAACTACAACAAATTAAGTTATAGAGATATATTTATTATATATAAACGGGGTGATTAAGAAAAATATAACAGAATTTATATGAGTTATGAGATCCTGAAATCCAAATGCCGGCAAGTTCCTAACTAAAGTCAAGAAAGCAGGCATAAAGGCAGGCAGGTTGACAAAGAAAAAGGATAAAATTTCTGTCCAAGAAATCGTTAAGTAAAATAAATATGGATTTTATTATGAAATTTTAATGTTTAAAATTAAAATTGTTATTTTTATCTTATTGTATTATGAAAAAAATTAATTTAATAATTTCAGCTTTTTTATTTTGTTTTTATACAACAGCATTTAGTCAACAAACTGAAAACATCAGGGATATAACAATACTTCATTGGAACGATTTTCATTCTGCGAATATGCCATCAATGGTATCAAGAAAAAATAAGGATACTGACGAAAAAACATACTATATAGCAGGTGGTACTTCAATGATGCTCGGCCTTATTAAATTAAACAAAGACTATAAAACACTGGTGCTGAATGCGGGTGATGATTTTCAAGGTTCACCGGTTTCAAACTTAACAAGAGGAAAATCACAGATGGTTTTGCTGAATTTGTTTAATCTCGATGCTTTTACAATCGGAAATCATGAGTTTGATTATGGCTACGGTGCCCTCGATTCTGCATTAAAAACTGTTAACTTCAATTATCTTGCCTGCAACTTTAAAAACAACAAGAACAACGAATTAATAGGAAAACCTTACATAATAAAATACATTAACGGGATAAAGGCAGGAATCATAGGTTTGTCGATTGATGACTTAATGGAACTAACAATTCCTGACAACGTATCGGAAATAACAATTTTAAATATGGATTCTGTTATAACCGAAAATATCGGAATATTAAAGGAAGAAGGATGTGATTTGATTGTTGTTTTATCACATAATGGTATTGATACCGACGAAGAAATTGCAAAAAAATATTACGGAGACATTGATATAATCATCGGAGGACATACACACACAGCACTTTTTAAACCGAAAATTGTAAACGGCGTAATCATCTGTCAGGCAGGGGCATATGGAAGATGGTTAGGTAAACTCGATTTAAAAGTAGATATAGACAAAGATACAATAAGTAGTTTTAACGGGTTTCTGATCGAAACAAAATTCGACTCGACCGTATATGACAGAGATGCACAAGAAATTGTCGAGGAAATGGAAATGGATGTAGATAAAAAATTATCTTTGAAAATCGGCATGGTTACAGAAGACTGGGACAAGCAGTCAATCGGACAATGGCAGGCAGACGCATTGGCAAAAAAAATGAATACAGAAATGGCATTTCTCAATTCAGGCGGCATAAGAAAAGAAATTTTGAAAGGAGACATCACACTAAAACAAATGTGGGAAGTCAATCCTTTTGGAAATACAATAGTTAAGATTTCAGTTGACGGAAAAACTTTAAAAGAAATGATTGATTACAACCTTCGTAATAAGAAAACCGATGACAGAATTATACTATCGGGAATAAAAATATATTACAAGTCCCGGAAGATTGAACAAGGAACGGATTTTATTGACTCAATAATAGTAAATAATGATTTATTAGACATTAATAAATCGTACACTATATCAACCAATAACTATATGGCAAATCAATTAAAGAAATTTTTCGGCGATATTCCAACAGAGATAAACGAAATAAACACTAATTTCATCGACAGAGACATATTCATTGAAGCAATAAAATCAGCAGGTATAATAGAGCCGACATATGAGCAAAGAATAATAGATTTATCAAACTAATCTTAATCAGAGATGACCCAAATAAAATCAGGCAAGTGGGTACCCCCGAACTCCCGACATGTCAGGATGCATGCATTGAATATGAATCAAGGATATTCACAAGTTCCTAAAGGCAGGCCTAAAGGCAAGAGGAATGACAGAAAAGGAAAAAGTAAATTATAAACATCATAATCAGGAAAATTAATTATGCAACAAAGAATTGTACATTGCGTAAAACTGAATAAAGACTTGCCGGGACTGGATAAACCCCCAATTCCCGGAGATTTAGGACAAAAAATTTATGATAATATCTCAAAAGAAGCATTCAAAATGTTTCTTGAATATTTCAAAATGATAATTAACGAATACAGAATTGACCTTAACAGTCAGGAATCGGATAAAATTTTTGAGCAGCATATAAAGGATTATTTCTTCGGAGGGGGCGGTAAGCTACCGGAGGAATATGTTCCTTTAAAAAGTGACCGGTAATGTATAACACCAGGTAATAATTTAAACACTGGTTGTCACTTTATTAAGGGTGGACAGAGGAGGAAAAGATATTCTGAAAACTAAAGACAGGCAAATTAAGTAATTATGGTAATAATGAACTAAAAAACAAAAAAAATTGGATATCTCATTATTTTTTGATAAATATGTAACATTGCAGAAAGAAGAAGCATATTCTCTCCACAGCGACGAAAAAAACTATAAAATTTTTCGCAGGGTACTTATAACAATTTCGATCATATTATGTATAATTTTTCTGATATCAATATTAGAAAAAGGGGCTAACAATACCAGTTTTTTTGTGTTTTTATTCGTGATTCCTGTTATATTCCTATTCATATTTCTTTACAGAAGAATTTTCAATATATCGAATATAAGAAAATCAATAACATACTTTTTTATATCGATTCTAATATTTTTATGTTTAATTAGTATCGCTTCAAATCTTATTGATAAGCCTAAACACAAGGAAACAACACCTGCAGCAGAAAATAAAACAATGGTAATTCCAGAAGAAACACAGGAAGGTTTAAATATAAAAGTTTCAGAAGACGGCGGGGGAAATTCTCCAGAAGGAATCATATTTATTTTCGGAATAATTTTACTTTTTTTCCGCCTCAGCCGTAATGAGATAATCCAATTTTATCTTATGGGATTCGGAATACCCGTAATTATTAATTTAACGGTCTTTAAGGGATATGAAATTGGAGGATATATTTTTTCCCTGATTATTTCTGCAATTTTATTTTTTATTTCCTACACAACTGCCGTAAAGAGAAGAAAAAACTTTTTCAGGCAATTTGATTTCTATCACAAAAAGCATTTTGAAAATATAAGAATGAAAAAAGAGCTCGATTATGCCAGAGATATACAGCTGTCCATGCTTCCTGAAAGAGAGTGTATAATCGGCGACCTGCAAATTGCAGGGGTTTCGCTTCCGGCTTCCGAAGTCGGCGGAGATTACTTTGACTATTTCAAAATATCAGATACACAGACTGCTATATTTATATGTGACGTATCAGGGCATGGCGTTGCCAGCGCATTACTACTATCGGGATTAAGGAGCTGTATGCATTTAATTCTCGAGGAAACGACTGACCCGGTGTCAGTTTTTCAGAAGCTCAACCGTATGATAAGAAAGACGCAAAACAGGAAAATGTTTGTTACAGCCGTATTTGCTTTAATAGATACAGAAAAAAATTTATGCAGACTTTTTAATGCAGGACATCTGCCCCCCTATAAAATTTCAGGAGATTCTTACGAATTATTAAAACTGTCAAAGCACGGAATAACTCTCGGAGCAGTAGATAAAATAGAATCATTTGAACAAAACAAAGAAATTACATTTGAATTTAAAAAGAACGATATTCTGATATTATATACAGACGGTATAGTAGAGGGAAGAAGCAGAAACAATACAGAATATGGATTTGACAGATTAGAGAGTTTTATTTACTCTAATATAGAAAAAAAACCAAAAGAAATTCTCGACAATTTACTTAACGAAGTAAACAAATTCTCTGAGGGTGCTTCGTTAATAGACGATATTTCTGTTTTAATTATAGGAAGAAACTAAGCCTAACAGAAACCTTTTTAGGTGTATATATAAAATAGTAAATGCTGGGTAAAGTTCAATTCTCGCATATATCTTATTTATAAATCTTGTTTTATACGGATATATTGACTTGTATTTTTTTTAAAGTTTGATATTTTAAGAAAATCAATAAACAAGGAGTTTAAAAATGAATAAAAAAATTGTTATTATTATACCGGTGTTAATTATCTTTACTTTTACATCGGTTATAATCTGGGCATACGCTTCCGGGTATGTCGGAAGAACATTAAAAACAAGCACTCAGGGGTGCGGGGGGTGTCACAGTCAGAGTACATCAGTGATTGGAAATATCATCGGACCGGATACTGTTAATACGGGTGATACTGTATTATATACTTTAAGAATCAGCCGGTCTGGTACAAGAGACGGCGGATGCGACATTGCAACAAGATGGGGAACATTAAGTCCTTCACCCACAACAAACCATCTCAAAATCGTTAACGGAGAGATTACCCAGCTTCACACAATTAGTTTTGTTGACTCTGTGGATTTAATTTTCACCTATTATGCACCTACGAATCCTAATACTGATACTATCTGGGCTGTTGCATATGCAAATGCATGGAATCATGCACCAAGTAAAAGAGTTTTTGTAAAACAATCCACAGGTATAGAGAACAATTCAGAACCGATAGAAAATTTTAATTTAAATCAAAATTATCCCAATCCGTTTAATCAATCTTCGGTTATTAAATTCCATTGTTCGACAAACAGCGACGTTCAACTAAAAGTATTCGATATGTTGGGTAGAGAGACGGTTACACTTGTAGACAAGAAGCTTGCTCCGGGAACATATCAGGTAAATTTTGACGGCAATAATATGACGAGCGGAATATATTTCTATAAATTAACTGCAGGTGATTTTTCCGCAGTGAAAAAAATGACACTTCTAAAATAACACAATAAAAATTTATTTAAATATCTTTCACATATTAAAGGAGAAATAAAAAATGGGAAAACATGGAATCGAAATTTTGAATCTGGACGTCAATAAATTAATTGATATGCTGAATCAAGCATTAAGTGAGGAATGGCTTGCATATTACCAGTACTGGATAGGCGCGAGATTGATGGAAGGACCCATGAGAAGCGAGGTTGAACCGGAATTACTTTTACATGCCACACAGGAATTAAACCATGCTGTACTTGTTGTCGATAGAATAATACAATTAGGCGGGACTCCCGTAATTCACCCGAAAGATTGGTTTAAATTGAGCAGGTGCGAATATGATGCTCCATCAGACCCATACACCGAAGTAATATTACAACAGAATCTTAAGGGTGAAAGATGTGCAATTCAAAGATATAAAGAAATAGCGGACTTTACAAACGGTATTGACCATACTACACACCAAATGGCAACTACAATTTTAAATGAAGAACTTGAGCATGAACAGGATATCGAGGACTGGATTTCGGATTTAAACAGATTAAAGGAAGACATAAAGAAAATAAGGTTATAGTTTTCTGCATTACGCTTTTCAACGCAAAGCCGCAACGACGCTGAGAAATTATATAAACACAGAGAATCGGAGAACACAGAGAATAATCATGTGTCCGGAGAAATGAAAATATATAAAAATAAGGTGTAATTATTTTCAACGCAAAGCCGCAACGACGCTGAGAAATCATATAAACACAGAGAATCGGAGAACACAGAAAATAATCATGTGTCCGGAAAAATGAAAATATATAAAAATAAGGTGTAATTATTTTCAACGCAAAGCCGCAACGACGCTGAGAAATCATATAAACACAGAGAATCGGAGAACACAGAAAATAATCATGTGTCCGGAAAAATGAAAATATATAAAAATAAGGTGTAATTATTTTCAACGCAAAGCCGCAACGACGCTGAGAAATCATATAAACACAGAGAATAGGAGAACACAGAGAATAATTATTTAAAAACAAGAAAGACACATCAATTAAAAAGGTAAAAAGAAAAATTTAAAAGAATTGTTAATTCTTAAATTTCTTTTCAATTATTTGAGATAGGTTACGAGCGGACAATATACAACCCGGAAGTCCACCTCCAACTTCAATCCATTGTCCAGCCATATAAAAATTTTCAAGACCGGGAAGGGTTCTTTTTAAATTTATGAAACCAAGACCCTTGACAAAAAGCCATCCTTCATAACTTCCTTTCCAGTTATTAGTATATCTTATAATTGTTGCCGGGGTTGCTACATCAATTTCCTCCACATACGGATTTAACTTACCGAATCTTTCTTCGACGGCTTCAAGTACTTCACCGGCTATCCGATTTTTTTCCGTACGGTATAAAGTCAAATTATTTTTTCTTAAATCCGTCCAATATTTATACTCAGGAGTTGCAAAAAAAGCATACATAACAGTTTTTCCCGGGGGTGACATAGTAGCGTCAAAGTTAAAAATCCTTAATAATATATGATTGTAAACCGACTTACTATCCAGCTTTATGGGTTTGGAAACCGGATAAATAACAGAGTGCGGTTCGGAGGAAAAATCTTTGTTTATTCCGAAAGATACCTGTACCAAGGAAGGAAATGTAATTCCTGTACTGTACCATTTTTCCTGTTCTTTTCCGACATATTTCCCTTCAAGCATTTTATAAATTGTGGAAAATCCATCGGCAGCGGAAACAACCAGATCTCCTTTTATTTCTTCTCCTGTTTCTAATTTAATACCGGTTGCCTTATGGTTTTCAACATTTATTTTTTCAACTTTACATTTATAAAAAATTTTTCCGCCAAGTTCAGTATATTTTTTTTCAAATAAACGGGAAAACTCCAATGACCCGCCTATAGGATATCCTGCACTCTTTTTATGCATCCATGACTGCCTGAACAAATTAAATGTTGCTCCCATATCCTCGAATTCGGACATTGAAAATGCAAGTCTTAACAACGGATTTTTAAATCTGGAGGCAAATTCATTCTGTGATATTTTTCTCCATTTACTGAATAGAAATGAATAAGGAAGCATTTTAAACATAATTTTTAATCCGTCCAGAATATTATACAATTCAGGAGCTTTTTCTATCGGCATATTAAGTTTCGAAAATTTCTTTGCAGATTTGCAAAATTCCTTAATAGGAATTTTATCTTCAGGAGAAAACCTTAACAGTTCTTCTTCGAGTTTATCAACATCCGCAAAAAGTTTAAAAGAATTACCCTTCAAGTCTTCCGCTTTCAAATAATAATCGAAATCAACAAATTTAACTTTCTTCATATCGATAAGTTCATTCCAGAGATTATTAAAATTATCGCCGGGACCCGAACCGACAAGCCAGTGAATGCACCCGTCAAAAGTATAACCTTTTCTATGCCAGGAAGTACATAACCCACCGGGCAGGTTATGAAGTTCGTAGATTTCAGTACTGAAACCTTTCATTTGCAGGTAACAGCCGGTACAAAGTCCGGTAAGTCCTGCTCCTATTATTATGATTTTATTATGATTTAATTCACTCATTTTTTTTGTTAAAAGTAGCATTGCCCGGTTAATATATCAATGCAAAAAAGTATTTATTAAACTTCAAGCTTTCGTGATTAATCAGACTGTTTAATTAAAAATATTATTGAAATACCGAATTATTGCTTTTCATATATGTTAGTTTTCAAGAAGATTAATACGGAAACTTTTTATTACTGTTTATGTTTGAAAATTGTAATATATTTAATGCAATTCCCCGTGACACAGATGGCAGGGTCTGAAACATTTGCCCCGGCGAACAGATTTACAAGTACGTTGAATAGTTGAACAGTATAAAGCGGGGTTTTTGAACAATTTATGAATTTAATACATAAAGCTTTTATTTATTTTGTTGTAGCTCTTGCTATTATTTTCGGATTTTTAACTCCGTTTGATTTTAACAATGTACTGGGAGAAAAATCGAGAATAATTTTCTTTCACGTCCCGGTTGCCTGGATTTCCGTGCTCGCATTTTTTATTTCAATGATTTACTCTGTAAAATTTATTAAAACACGGAATTTATTTAATGAAATTGTAGCTTTTTCGGCGGCGGAAATCGGTTTTGTTTTCTCAATTTTAGCAACTATAACAGGTTCAATATTTGCAAAATTCACATGGGGTTCTTTCTGGAACTGGGATCCAAGAGAAACATCGATTTTTATACTTTTCCTTATTTACGGAGCATATTTTTCATTAAGGATCTCGATTGATTCAACCGAAAAAAAAGCAATGTTAAGTTCCGTTTATTTGATAATTGCATTTATTACAGTACCGTTTTTCATATTTATAATGCCAAGAATCGTTTCCTCTTTACATCCCTCAGATACTTTTTTTTCGAAAGGAACAATTAATATGAGCATGGGAATGATGTCGGTATTTTTTCTTTGCCTGTTTGCATTTACAATACTTTTTTTCTGGATTCTTAACTTAAAGATAAGAATCGAGAAGCTGAAATCTATTAAAAATTTGAAATAATAATAAGAAATAAATTATATTTAAAAATTAAGAAATAAGGAATAAGGAAAGAATAGCCAGATGGAAAATTTATTAAAATTTCTTGAAACCAATTCACTGTACATTGTATTATTTGTTGTCTTAATAATATGGTCGGGAATTTTTCTATATATTTTAAGTTTAGATAATAAAATTAAAAAAATCGAAAAGAAAAGCGAATTAATAAAAATAAGCAAGAATTAAAAACACTTAATGAAGTCAAGAGTTAAAGTTATAATCGGGATTATCATTATTCTGGTTTTTATTATTATACTGGGATACAACCTAATGTCAAGCAAGATAGAATATGTTGATTTTAAAACAGCGGTTGAAAAGGGTACAAAGTGTCAGGTTAATGGAAAACAAAACAAAGAAAAAGAAGCGATATTCGATACAAAGACAAATACACTTATATTTTATATGAAAGATAATAATAATTATGAAATGAAGATTATATACGACGGTCCAAAACCGAGCAATTTTGATGAAGCTGAAGCATTAGTGGTAAAAGGAACAGCAAAAGAAGGTGCATTTTATGTCGAAGCAGGTGGAATTTTAACAAAATGTCCATCAAAGTATGAAAAATGATATTTCCCCGTAACCTAATAAAAAGGGGTAAAGCTCCTCTTTTACACTCTTTTGGCATTCTGAACTTGCCTGACTTTAGTTTTCAGGGGTACCCATTTACATACCTGCCTTTAGGACTTTGTGTGGGTCATCTCTGCGGGGATTAATAATAAAACATGAAATTTTTCTATATAATATTATCATTAATACCAATCTGTTTTTTGTTTACAACAAAAGAGGCTTCGGCACAAAAGCAGACGATTGTATATTCAATTTCATTTGAGGGTAATGATTTCTTTTCCACAAGAGAACTTTATGAAGCAATGGTTTTGAAGAAAGACAAGGTTTTTTCATCGACACAACTTGATTTGGATTTAAAGTCAATAAGAGAGCGTTACCGGCAATACGGATATCTGCTTATAAAAATTAAGGAACCGCAAGTTACATACGATGAGGATTCTTCTTATGCAGATATATCAATTAAAATTAGCGAGGGCAGACAGGTAATCATTGGAGAAATTAATATTTCAGGAAACTCACTAATTACGGGGAAAGAACTATACGACCTGATACAAACGAAAGCGGGAAAACCTTTAAATGAAGGTACGCTCAATAACGATATAGTTGATATTCTTGACTTATATGAAAAAAAAGGCATGCCTTTTACCAGAGTTGAAATAAAGGACATTACACTTTATGACACAGAAAACAGCCCAAAAATCAAAATTGATTTAAGAATAAAAGAGGAAGAAAAAATAAAGATAGAGAACATAAAAATCTCAGGAAATGAAACCACAAAAGATTACGTAATAACACGTGAAATAAAACTCGACAGAGATAAGCAGATTACCAAACAATCTTTAGAAGACACAAAAAGAAGACTTGAAGCATTAAACATTTTCGAAAGCGTAACAGAACCTAAAGTATATTTCTCTAAACAATCCAAAACAGCAGGTTTAATTATTGAAGTAATCGAGGGGAACACAAACACTTTTGACGGAATACTCGGATATGTACCCCCGCCGGTAGAGGGTGAAAAGGGATACCTGACAGGGCTGGTGGATTTATCTTTCAGAAATCTGTTCGGAACGGGAAGAAAACTCAACGCAAAATGGCAGCAACAGGTAAAGGGAACACAGGAACTCGAATTCAAATACAATGAACCATATATATTTTCACTTCCGCTCAGTATAGATGCCGGTTTCCAGCAAAGAATACAGGATACAACTTATACTAAAAGAAGAGTAGATTTAAAAGGAGATTTAATTATAAATGACAACATAACTGTATCTGCAATCGGCGGCTATGAGAGAGTAATTCCTTCGGACGACAGTTTAAGAACATTTGTAATAGCAGATTCAAGAACATTATATTCGGGGCTTGAGCTAAAATACGACAGCAGAGATAATATTTATATACCAAATTCTGGAATTGTATATAAGACAGCATATATTTACGGCAGTAAAAAAGTGTTCAATGAAACTAAAGTCAATAAAGATTTACAAAACAGTAAAGATGAAAGTTTTACAATACAAAGAATGCTAATGGAGCTCGAACTGTATTTTTCTACTTTTAAAAGACAATCAAATCTGTTAAGATTCTTTGGCGGAAATATAATTTCAAATAAAATTGAAGATGCAGACCTTTTTAGAATCGGCGGTTTAAAATACGTCAGGGGTTATCGAGCAGAACAATTTCTTGCCTCGAGGTTAATCTCCGCAAATATAGAGCCGAGATTTTCATTTGGAAGAAAAAGTTTTATTTTTGCATTCTTTGATATGGGTTATTATTACAGGGAAGCTGACAACGAAAACTCGATACCAAAACAGGAATCTTTCATCTTCGGATATGGTGCGGGAATGAGATTCGAAACAAAAATCGGAATAATAGGGGTCAGTTACGCACTGGGTAAGGGGGATAGTTTTCTTGACGGTAAAATAAATTTCGGATATATTAATGAGTTCTAAAACTAATTATTTAAATGTCCCGATGACTCGGAATGAAAATTTTATTTAAAAAATAAGGATTTAACCCAGAGGGTACCCTATATGATTGTATGGATGTACTGATGTCTGGGGGTATAAGACAAAATATTAATGAGATGATTAATAGAAGATTGGGTAGTTATTTGGATTAGCTTCGTTCATTATTTCGTAAACTTTTTTAAATACATCTTCTGCGTTAGGTTTAGAGAAATAGTCGCCGTCATTACCGTATGCCGGTCTGTGAGGTTTTGCAGACAAGCAAGTCGGTTTTGAGTCAAGATATTTATACCCATTTTGTTCATCAATCACTTTTTGAAGCATATAAGCAGATGCTCCCCCCGGTACATCCTCATCTAAAAAAAGAACTCTGTTAGTTTTCTTTATTGATTCCAATATTTTGTTATATAAATCGAACGGCAACAAGGTTTGAACATCAATCAATTCAACGGAAATTCCGACTTTATTTAGTTTTTCAATTGCATTTATTGCTATATCAACACACGAACCATAAGTCACAATTGTGATATCTTTGCCTTCAATGAGGATTTCAGGATTACCTAACGGTACAGTAATATCTGTAATATTATCAGGTAATTTTTCTTTATACCTGTATGCATTCAATCTTTCAATAACCAGCCCCGGTTCATCAGATTTCAATAGTGTATTATAGAAACCTGCTGCTTGTGTCATATTTCTTGGGACACAAACATATAAACCTCTAAAGGAATTGATTATTGTACCAAGAGGCGAACCCGAATGCCAGATTCCAACCAATCTATGACCTCTTGTTCTTATTATAACAGGGGCAATTTGTCCGCCGGCACTTCGGTAGTGTAAGGAAGCTAAATCATCACTTATCACCTGAAGTGCATATAAAAGATAATCGAGATATTGTATTTCAACAATCGGTTTTAATCCGCGTAATGCTGCACCTATTCCCTGCCCTACTATTGTAGACTCTCTAATACCCGTATCTGTAATTCTAATATCACCATATTTTGCCTGAAGTCCTGCCATCCCCTGATTAACATCTCCAAGCATTCCCACATCTTCACCGATTGCAAAAATTCTCGGGTCTCGTTCGAACGCTTTATCAAAAAACGAAAGCAGTATTTCCCTGCCGTCAACAAGCGGAGAATTATCAGAATACACAGGTTTTACTTCTTCCACATATGTTGCATTTCTGTTAGTTTCACTATGGAGAAATAAGTCAAAGGTTCTATTATATTTTTTTTCATAATCATTTTTCCATTGGATAAGTTCTGAAATTGGATGTTTAGAACTATTCTGTCCTATAGGCAGGCCTGAGAACTCAGAAGTAATCATTTTTCCAGTATCTGCCTTGACTTTGGTCGCGACCGAACTAAAGTCAAGATTAAAGTCAAGTAACACATCATATACTGATTGAAGTATTGTTCTGCGGTTTTTATCAAATGATTTAAGCATCGAGTTATTTACTGACAGTATCTTTTCTGAAATTTCAGAATTTTTACTCTCAGAAGATATAAAATCTGCTATTTTAATGAATAATTTGCTTGCTTCATCCATTTCTTTTCTAATCGGATTTATAAAAGCATCGTAGGATTCTCTTTGAATTTTTCTAACTTTTTCTTTAGACTCATTTTCAATTCTATCAAGTTCTTCAGGTTCTGCGATTTCTTCGTTAATTATCCACTTTCGAAATTGTGCAATACAATCATAATCTTTTTCCCATTGAAGTCTTTCTTTAGTTTTATATCTTTCATGTGAACCGGACGTACTATGTCCCAGTGGCTGCGTTAACTCTGTAATATGAAATATAGCGGGTATATGTTCTCTCCTGACGATTTCAACTCCTTCTTTATAAGCTTTCACCAGTGAAATATAATTCCACCCTTTAACTGTGTATATTAAAAATCCCTGTTTGATATTATCATTATATTTAAAACCTTTCAGGACTTCCGAAATAGAAGATTTAGTTATTTGATAAATGTTAGGAACAGAAATTCCGAATCCGTCATCCCAGATAGACATAGCAATGGGAACCATTAATACGCCTGCAGCATTTATTGCCTCGAAAAAAGGACCTTCGGCAGTACTTGCATTCCCGATGGTACCGAACGCAACCTCATTTCCGTTCACGGAGAAATTTTTAAGGTAAGCAAGTTCAGGGTTATTTCTATACAATTTTGAGGCATAAGCAAGTCCGAGAAGTCTTTGCATTTGTCCTGCCGTACAGGAAATATCCACCGAAGAATTTTTCATCTTCATAAGATTTTTCCAAGAACCATCATCATTTAAACTCCTTGTTGAATAGTGACAATTCATTTGTCTTCCTGCGGAGTGCGGGTCATTATTTATATTGGTGTCACCGTACAATTGTGCAAAAAAATTGTATAGATTTGTCATTCCGGTAGCAAGTGCAAAAGTCTGATCTCTGTAATACCCTGAACGAAAGTCACCGTTCTGAAAAGTTTTAGAAAGAGCAATTTGAGGCAGTTCTTTTCCGTCGCCGAAAATTCCAAAATTTGCTTTTCCCATAAGAACTTCTCTTCTTCCTATGAGAGAAGCTTGCCTTGATTCATTAGCAAGTCTGTAATCCTGAAGAATTTCTTCTTTTATTAAGTTCAAAACTCGTAATTCATCACCTTTTGACATAGAAAAAAGTTGTTTAGTTATTTTATTTTATTATAGAATAATTATTATATAAATTAAACTAAAGTCAAGTAATTTTGATATTCTTTTACTATCCTGACTTCACGGTACAGTAATTATATAATAAACATATTATTAAATAAGTTCCATTATAACTATCGTCAGCAAAATTTAAAGCGTTATAAAAGAAGAAAAGGAACAAAGTTATAAAATATGGAGTTGGTTATTTAATAGTAAATTGTTTTGGATTTTTTTATTTTAAAAAATAAAAAATTTATAATTTAAAAAATATCAATAACACAAGTCAGGTGAGAAGAAAATTATACACAACTAAAGTAAGGGTGTTGATAGTATTAACTACAATTCTTTTTATCTGTAATATTGGTTACGGTCAATTATACCAGGGACCTGCAACCGGAACGGTTCCAAATGGTGTAACTGTAAACACGGGAACGGAAATGCAAAAGGTAATCGGTGAACCGCTTCCTCCATACATAAAATTAAAACCGAGGAATAAACTTCCTGTCGAAAAGTATCCCGACTATCTGAATAAAACGAATCCCTCTGCACCGGAAGGAAGCAATTATAAAATCGATCCTAATATTAATCGTGGTAATATTAATACAGATAATGAGCCAATACTTGTAAAGTCATTTCAGGGTTTTCTTGACCCGGGGAGTTATATTCCTCCAGACCCTTATATAGCTGCAGGTCCAACTCATATAATGTGTGTAGACAACAGCAGATTCAGAATTTTCGATAAATCAGGCGTACTTGTAAAAAGCATACTTGCCGACGGATGGTTCAGAACTGTACTGACAGGGGCCTCTGTATTCGATCCGAAAGTAACATACGACCATCTTTCCAAAAGATGGATAATGGTTTGGTTACATGTTGATGATGTTAACCAGAAAAGTTATTTTCTGCTTTCCGTTTCTGCAGATTCTATACCACTTGGTACCTGGTATAATTGGTGCTTGCCTTCAGACGTGAATGGCGGTACTCCTTCAGGTAACTGGGCTGATTATGAAGGTGTCGGTTTTGATGATAAGGCAATTTATTTTACATCGAATCAATTTCAATACAACGGCGGATTCAGAGGTTCAAAAATCAGAATAATAGAAAAAAGCCAATTATACAATAACACCGCCGGACAGGTGACATGGATAGATTTATGGGATTTAAGAGAGCCGGCAAATTTTTCCGTAAGAACATTCGGAGTCCGTCCTGCAATACACATTACAACTTCGGGTGATTATTACCTTTTGTGTACTTCACCATATCAAACAGGAACATTTTTTACCTTATATAAGATTTCCGATCCAACAAACAATCCTGTAATGAGTGCGGTTAATATACCCGTGACCCAATATTCATCTCCCGGGGGTGCAAATCAGCTTGGCGGCGGCAGTCCGTTAATAGAAACAGGCGGAGCAGGATTACTTAATGAACCGAAATATAAAAATGGTTACATTTGGGGAGTACATCAAATAAGAAGCGGAACAGGGAATGCATATTCAAGTGTCAGGTACTTAAAAATTGATGTAAACACAAACGCAACGGCAGAGGATGCAGCAATGGGTGCAGACGGATACTGGCATTTTTATCCTGCAATAACACTTGATAAAGACGACAATGCAGGTATAACGTATTCAAGGTCCGGTTTAACGGAATATATAGGCGGATATTATACGGCAAGACTGAATACGGTACCAAACACATTTATAGGAAGTTACACATTACAGGTTGGCAAATCAAATTACGTAAAGACATTCGGAAGCGGACGAAACCGCTGGGGAGATTACAACGGGATTTGGTTTGACCCGTCAGATATGAATAATTTCTGGATGATTGCAGAATATGCCGAAACTACGGCAAACACCTGGGCAGCACAGGTTGGAATGATGAGATTAACTCCGTTTCCGGGCAGATATCTGACCACAGATAAAGATTCTTTAAACTTTGGAGTCTGTGAAATAAACACAGCGAGTGATACATTAAAATTCAGAATCTATAATTACGGTGCAGATACTTTAGTCATTAATAGCATACAAATAAACAATAATCAGTTTATTTTAACCGGTTCGCTTCAGTTTCCAATAAATATTGGTTTTAAGGGATACAGAGATTTTGAAATGTTGTATAAACCTACTTCAACAGGAAAAGTTATTGATTCACTTCAGATTATAAGCAACGCTTCAAATATTCCGCTGAAAAATATCTATCTGAGTTCAAAGGGTTACAAAATAAATCCGGCTTCGGGGAACGTTATTTTTGCAGTAACAGGAACGCAATCGAACGGTGCATTACTGGCACTGAATGATACAAACGGAGCAGGAAGCATAATAGGAAATACAGGATATCCGGAATTAAAGGGAATAAGCATAAGACCATCGGATAAAACAATTTTTGCGTGCTATCCAACTTCAAGTACTACTAAAATAGTAAGAATTAATGCAGAAGAGGGCGATGCGTATCCTTATTTTGATTTGCCAATTTTTTCGGTTACTTCTATTTCGTTCGATTTAAATGATGAACTTTACTGCAGTAAAAGCGACGGGAGCTTATACAAGTTCAATCTAATTACAAAAGATACAAACTACATTGGAAACACAGGAATTCCATCTTTATTTTCAATTGCTGTTAATCCAATTAACGGACAAATGTGGGGACTTTCCTTAAGCAATAAAATTTTCAAAATTGATAAGGTTACTGCTCAATCTATTCAAATTGGAATTCCCGGTTTTACTATCACTCCATCAATAGCGTTTGATAAGAAAGGAAATCTTTACGGTATATCAGGCACCGGTTCACAGGAAGGTTATTTAATAAAATACGATACAGCTGCGGGAACGGCAACAGTTATTGGCAACACCGGATATAAAGGTGTTAATGCAATTGCAATATCTTCCGCAACCGATATTATAACGCCGGTAGTATATCAGTTATATCAGAATTATCCAAATCCATTCAATCCTTCTACGACAATAAAATTCGATATACCGGTAAGTTCACACGTAAAAATAAAAATATACGATATGTTAGGAAGAGAAATTGTTGTACTCGTAAACGGGCAATTTCCGGCGGGTACACACTCGGTAATTTGGAATAGTATGGGATACGCGAGCGGAATATATTTCTATAAAATAGAAACAACTTGTCCCGAGAACTCGGGAAAGGAATACAAAGCATTTAAAAAAATGGTTTTTTTAAGATAGCTGGATTCTCCTTCTAAAAGCTGAACTATACCGTTTAAAAACGAATTACAATATCATATAACAATAATATAAATAACCCAAGGTTTTAAAAAACGGGGTGTTAAAGAAGTAGTTTCAATTCTAATCCCGAGCTCTCGGGAACACTAATGTGATTTAATACTTGATTTTATAATTTATTGTGTTTAATTTTCACTGTGTATGAGAATTTTTTCGTTCGATGAATAGGGTTGGATTTCAGGTTAAGAACGATTGAGATTTTTGTAGAT
>VGWA01000002.1 GCA_016873795.1 Ignavibacteria bacterium | reverse complement strand
TATCTTTCCCACGACTAAAGTCGTGGGCTGTAAATAAAATCTTTCCAGACTGAAAGTCAAGACGGTTATGTTTTTTAACGTTTATCTTTCCCACGACTAAAGTCGTGGGCTGTAATTAAATCTTTCCAAACTGAAAGTCAAGACGGTTATGTTTCTTAACGTTTATCTTTCCCACGACTAAAGTCGTGGGCTGTAATTAAATCTTTCCAAACTGAAAGTCAAGACGGTTATGTTTCTTAACGTTTATCTTTCCCACGACTAAAGTCGTGGGCTGTAAATAAAATCTTTCCAGACTGAAAGTCAAGACGGTTATGTTTTTTAACGTTTATCTTTCCCACGACTAAAGTCGTGGGCTGTAATTAAATCTTTCCCACGACTAAAGTCAGGCAAGTTTGTTTTGTTGCGTAACTTCAGTATTTATTTTAAAAAGAGCATTTTTTTCGTGGTGTTAAAGTCATTAATCTTCAGATTGTAGAAATAAACACCCGAATTATAGTTTGAATTGGAGAAATCAACGTTAAACCGGTATTCTCCTTCTTTAAGGTATCCGCAATAAATCATTTTAATTTCTTTTCCTGTTATATCGTATAATCTTAATTCCGCAAATCCTGATTTTTTAATTCCGATTTCGACCGTTGTCGAGGGATTGAAAGGATTAGGATAATTTTGTTTCAGAAAATAATATTCCGGAATACTACCAGGTAGATTGGTGATACCTGTGGATGATTCTGTAACATTCATAAACTGATTAACGCTGACGTTTGTCAATATCTGAACGATACCGCTTTGCCAGTTAATGATAACGCTGTCAATTACAGAAGCAGTGCCGACACCGAATTCGAGTGAAAGTGAATTTTGTCCTTTACCGCCCGAGCCGCCTTCCACTTCGCGAATCATATTCAGACTTCCGGCGACAACTCTAACTCTTGTACCGATTGCAGATTTATTTGTAGTCATTCCAACCAGACTGATATTAATCCAGTTATTTCCGTTGCCGCCGCTGTTCTGATACAGACGGTTTGCCGTGCCGTTATTCACGAGATACAAATCGGGAAATCCGTTTTTATCGAAATCCCCCCATGAAACGGCAGCAGAATGAAGCTGGTCACCCATTCCGACCTGAGTCGATACATCCGTAAAGACAGTACCATCATTTCTGTACATTTTATCCTGATAATTTGTACCTCTTGAAACGTACAGGTCAAGGTCGCCGTCATTATCATAATCAGCCCATCCGCAGGAATATGACCCTCCCGGATCGCCGACTCCCATTTGAGAGGTTACATCGGTAAAAGTGCTGTTTCCGTTGTTTTTATATAAAAGATTCGTGCCATTTGTATTTGCCATAAACAAATCAAGATATCCGTCGTTGTTATAGTCTCCCCATTCTGCGCCCCAGTTATAAAAAGCACTAACGATTCCGGAAGCCAGAGTAACATCGGTAAATGTTCCGTTGCCTTCGTTTCTATATAAAAGAATTGTACCTGTCGGGCTGATATTCGTCTGCGAGCCGCAGAATAAATCTATATCTCCGTCATTATCATAATCGCCTGATGCAAAAGTGAGTGTGGACACACTGTCCGTAAGTCCGATTGAATATGCTACATCCGAAAAAGTCTGCAGGTCGTTATTATGAAAGAAATAATTGTATCTCGGCGGTAAGCCGTTATTTCCAAAGACTACGTCAACTTTACCGTCCATGTTATAATCGAACCAGTTAATCGTTCCGCCGTAACCCATAAAGCTGACTCCTGCGGCTGCACTGACATCGGTAAATGTGCTGCCGTTATTCTGATAAAGTCTGATAGTCTGCTGCCAGCTGCCTATCATAACGTCCAAAAAACCGTCGTTATTATAATCTGCAGCCGAGATGCCTCTTGTCGGAATCGTTATATTTACTCCCCATGCAGCCGATGATTCGGTAAATACCGTACCGCCGGTATTAATCCATAATTTGCTCGGTGTATTATTATTAACGAGAAAAATATCCAGCCATCCGTCGTTATTTACATCCAAAAAAACTACTCCCTGTCCTGCTCCGGCATCATTGACGCCGAGAGTTCCTGCCACATCGGTAAATGTCGGCTGCGAAAATAAATTGCATACCGAATAAAAAGTGAAGACTAATAGAATTATTTTTTTCATAATTTTAATAATTTTACGGATTAATAAAACAGTTATATATTGTAAAAAATAAATAATATATAATGAAAAATAAATAGTAATGTAAATGTAGAAAGTTATGAGTGACGAGTTATGAGCGACGTCCGCCAGGGCGGATTTTAAAAAAGTGAAGAGAAATGAGATGTTCATTTAGTTTTAAAATAAAATTAAAAATTATTATATTAAAAAAAATAACAAAATGGCAGGAAAGTTTAAAACATCTTATATATGTCAAAGCTGCGGATATGAGACATTAAGGTGGAGCGGAAGATGTCCGGAGTGCGGTAACTGGAATACGCTTATCGAAGAAGTCATAGAAAAAAAAGCAGAGAAACAAAGGTCGAGAGTACTATCAGCCAAGAACATCGAAACTTACAGGTTGAGTGAAATTAATTCACAAAAAGAGACGAGAACGGAAACACTAATAAAGGAATTCGACAGAGTATTAGGAGGGGGGATTGTTGACGGCTCAGTTATACTGGTAGGAGGCGACCCGGGAATCGGAAAATCGACTTTAATGCTTCAGATAGCAAATAATTTAAAAGATAAAAAGGTTTTATATGTCAGCGGTGAAGAGTCGCCTTTTCAGATAAAAATGAGAAGCGAGCGTCTCGGTTACAAGCCCGATAATTTTGAAATTCTTGCGGAAATTGCAGTTGATGTAATTGATGCGACGGTTGATAATATTAATCCTGATTTAATAGTAATAGATTCAATTCAGACTTTATATACTCCCGACCTTGACAGCTCGCCGGGAACGATATCACAGCTGCGGGAATGCACATCTTTTTTGACAAAGGTCGCGAAGAGTAAAAACATTCCGGTATTTATTGTCGGGCATATAACAAAAGACGGCTCGATAGCAGGACCAAAGGTTCTCGAGCATATGGTCGATGTTGTAATACAGTTTGAAGGTGAGAGAACGCATAATTACAGAATATTAAGAAGTATAAAGAACAGATTCGGCTCGACAAACGAAATCGGGATTTTCGAAATGACCGAAAACGGTTTAAAGGAAGTTGCCAATCCAAGCGAAGTATTTCTGGCACAAAGAAACTACGGTGCTTCGGGATGTGTGATTTCATCGTCAATCGAGGGGACGAGACCTATACTGATAGAAGTTCAGGGGCTTGTAACAAGTTCGAATTACGGTGTGCCGCAGAGGACATCTATGGGATTCGATTATAAGCGTTTAAACATAATAATAGCGGTACTCGAAAAGAAGCTCGGTTTATATTTAAACAAGTACGATATATTTTTAAATATTGCTGGCGGAATCAGAATTGACGAGCCGGCAATAGATTTAGCCGCGTCTATGAGTTTATATTCGTCTTTCAAGGATATACCTATAGACTCGGAAACAGTTGTTCTCGGTGAAGTCGGTTTAGCCGGTGAAATCAGGACAATTTCAAACATCGAGAAGAGAATAAACGAAGCGGATAAACTCGGTTTCAAAAAAATAATCATTCCAAAAAATAATCAAAAAAGTATAACGACTTCCAAATACAAAATAAAAATCGTTCCCGTCGAAAAAATAAAACAAGCGGTGGAAATATTAGTATGATTTTTACATTTAAAAATCAAATTAAATAACGGATATTTGAAATGCAAATAATTAATTTAAATTAATGGATTTTTATATACTATCACTGACAGCGGCGACGATTGGATTTTTTCACACAATACTCGGACCAGACCATTATCTGCCCTTTGTGGTTATGGCAAGAGCAAGAAAATGGTCGAATTTAAAGACGTTCTGGATTACGTTTGTTTGCGGACTCGGACATATAGGGAGTTCGGTAATAATCGGGTTGGCAGGTATAGCTTTAGGAATAGCGGTATCATACATTGAAGAAGTGGAATCTGTAAGGGGAGACATTACTGCATGGCTTATTATAGCATTCGGTTTGGTTTATATGATCTGGGGAATAAAAAAAGCCGTAAGAAATAAGCCGCATACACATTTGCATTCGCACGGTGACACGGTACATACACACACTCATACACATAATGAAGAACACATACATATACACGAAAAAGAAAAAAAGGTTAATATTACTCCCTGGGTTTTGTTTACGATATTTGTTTTCGGTCCCTGCGAGCCTCTTGTTCCGATTCTGATGTATCCCGCCGCCAAAGAAAGTGTTTACGGTACAATACTTGTTACTGCAATATTCGGAGCAACAACCATTGCAACAATGCTTGCTTCAGTTTTTATACTGAAGCTGGGAGTTAATCTGGTTTCGATATCCAAATTGGAGAAATATACTCATGCGATAGCAGGGTTTGTAATTTTGCTTTGCGGTCTTTCGATACAGTTTCTCGGACTGTGAAAATTTAAAATAAAAGTATTTATTAATTTAAATAATTTTACATATGAAAAAACAAAACTTACTTCGTGCAAAACACATTTTGTTATGTGTTAATTGTATGTTATTTTTTATTATATGTAATTTATTCAGTTATGAACTTTTTGCTCAGGAAAACATACATACAACGGGATTTTACAATATCTATGAAAACAATAAAGTAGTTACCGTCACAAATCCGGAAGTAAACAATGGCGGCAGGCACAGCTTATTTTTACCGCAGTCAAACTTTACGGACAATCTTGCTTCTTATACAAGATGGTATTATCAGGACCCGTCTTCAATGGGAAACAATATAGCGGTCAGCGGAAATAGTCTATACAGTTTTTTAGGATGGGATTTAAACAACAAAAGGGCTGCGATATACGATAACAATAGTTCAACTCCGTTATGGGTATTTCCGACTTCCACGTCAACATCCACAACATATGCAGCTACATCGGATACGGCCGGGAGTAATGCAATAGGAGCGTATACAAATATTTATTTATTCGACAAATCGTCTAATGTACCGTTTTTTAACTTCGATTTAACGGTTTTACCTGACACCGGACGCGCAGGTCCGCTGGACGTAACATCCGACGGGAATTATTTAATAGCATCGGCATCGAGAAGCGATACGAGCACATTTATGTGTTTTCAGAAAAATTCAACAACATCGTTATGGAAATACCGGCTGCCGAAGACCGCATACGGAGTAAAAATATCGGGAAATGATTCGCTTGTAATAGTAAGTACATACAATTATTTTGCGGTTATAAACATATATACGGGAACAGCAAGGCATGAAGGTTATATACAGTACGGTACACAAGCGAGATACGGTATCAGCGGAAACGGAAATGTAATTGCGACTTGCGACTTACGGGGATATTTAAATGTATATACCTGGAACGGCTCGACATATAACTTAAACTGGACATTTCAGGAGGTGCCCGGAACTTATTATAACTGGATGACTTCGGTCGACATTTCGGAAGACAGTGAATATATAGCAGCGGGTTCGATGGTTTTTTTAACAAGTTCTTCTTATGACGGAAGGATAAGGTATTTCAAAGTTTCATCAGGGAATACGCCGCTCTGGGTATATTCCGGGTGTGAAGATAACGTATGCTGTGTATCTTTTTCAAAGAACGGAAGGATTTTATCAGCGACGACGTGGGGTGATTTAAACCATTTAAAGCCGGATTTATACATATTCAAAACAAAACCGGACGTAAGCACACCACCTTCGATATATACTGTAACAACAGGCGGTTCTTTTTATTCGTGCGGTACATCAAATGACGGGACTACGGTAGTGGCATGCGGTAAGGCGGTTCATGCCAGAGTATTCGGAAGCGGAGGATTGTTATATAATATCTCGGTAGATACGTCGGAAGGACCGTCGGTGGTGATTGACCCGGGAGTGGAGCCGACAGGATATAGGTTATTTCAGAATTATCCGAACCCGTTCAATTCAATGACAAATGTTAAATGGCAAATGTTAAATGCAGAACAAGTAAAAATTATAGTATATGATGTAATGGGCAGGGAGGTAGACGTACTTGTGGATGAGAGACTGAGTGCAGGGAGTTACAGTGTAAATTTTAATGCGGGTAATTTGACGAGCGGAGTATATTTTTACAGATTGACTGCGGGTAACTTTTCAGAAACAAGAAAGATGACGTTGCTGAAATAGGATTATTTAATTTTCAGAAGCAGGAGGGAGAAAATTATTTTTCTGTATATTCTTTTGCAATATCGATAAAGCGTTTTGCAAAAGAGATATATCTTTCCTGCCAGGGGTGACACATTGATATAAACTTTTCAAAATCATTTATTGAAGCCGTGAATCTTTTCAGCTGCAGATAGCTGAAACCTCTTACGAAATATAAGAAATAATCGTCGGGGTTTTCTTTCATCATTTTTGTATATTCATCAACACTGACTGCAAGGTTATCGAGGGCAAGGACAACGAACTGAGATTTATAATTTCTTAAAAAATCTTCGGGATAATAATCGAGTATTCTTTCGATATCCTCGAACATTCTGACTGTATCTTCGAGAAGTCCGTAAATCACTGCTCTTAAGTTATAAAACAACGGGTTATTATTATCGAGTGAGATTGCGTGATTTATATCGGTCAGAGCCGCAGGAAATTTTTCAAGGTCAATAAGAGAATGCACCCTGCCTTCATAACCGTTAGTACTCGAAGGATTTAACAGAATCGATTGAGAGAAATCGGAATAGGCTTTTTCTGTAAGTCCCATTTTCAGGTAGGCATATCCTCTGTTATTATAATATACGTCGAATCCCGGTTTCAGAGTAATAGCCGTAGAATAATCTTCCTCGGCATTTTTATACTGACGCAGGCTTTCATGGCATAAACCTCTTTCGTTATATGCTTTAGCATCCCGCGGATAGGATTTCAGATATTCATTATAGTATTTAATAGCTTTTTCAAACTCCCCTGCCGTAAAATGTCTGTATGCATTATCGTAAGATACAATACCCGTAAACTGAGAAAAAGAAACTTTACAAAAAACTAATATAATAATTATTAATATCCAAACTTTAAATTTCATTATCGTTTTAGTTTTAAAATTTACTGAAAAAATAGTGAAATTAACAATTAAAATCAATTTCACAATAACGGCTTCGGCACAAAGAGTAGAATATAAAATGCAATACTATTTAATCTGATTTTTTATAAGAGCATAAATTTTTCAGAATTTATACTTCCGTTTAAACAAGAAATACACGTGCGGAAACAAAAATGTTTAAGAATTATATTCTGACTTTTGGGATGGTACGGTTACCTGAAAGGAGGGCAAAATGTTAATTGTATTAATAAAGATATTATTTCAGAATAAAATATTATTACATCTTCACCGTAATCATCGGTAATCGTATTCTTAACAAAGTTTTGCTGCAAGTGCAGGCATTATCTGCGAAATAAAGATGTTCTTTATAAATTTAAACCTGCATCTTACGGCATATTTTTCTTATCATTCCGCGTCAAACTTATTATTATTTTACGAGCACCATTTTCTTTATCATCGAGAAATTATCTTTACCGTTTTCGAAATTCAGTTTATAGATATAAATTCCGCTTGCATAATTCCCGGCATCGAACTGAACGGTATAATATCCGGATTTTTGAACATCCTTAACGAGTGTTGCAATTTCTTTTCCCGTAATGTCATATATTCTCAGGGTAACCTTTCCGTCAGCAGGAAGTGTATAATCAATTTTTGTAACAGGATTGAACGGATTGGGATAATTCTGAGACAAATCGAATTTATCCGGAGAATTTACTTCGATAATACTTTCCAGGTTATGATACTGAAAATTGCCGTTATAATCTTTTTGTTTCAATCTATATGAATATTTTCCGGACTGAAGTTTAGTATCTTCGAATGAATAATCTTTAGCAGAATTGGAATTATTGCTTCCTTTAACAAAACCGATTTTTAACCAGGATGAAGATTTTTCTTCCTTTCTTTCGACATCAAAGCCTTCGTTATTATGTTCAGATGAGGTTTTCCAGTTTAATTTAACATTGTTACCGATTACATTGGCAGTAAATGAAACAAGTTCCACCGGAAGAGGATGGTTATTATCCGTATATGTAAATTGTGAAAATCCGGTCAGTCCGCTGCAGGAAACTGTTTGCGTTGTAAGATTGGGAACCGAGCTACTCAGAAGAACCCAGGTGCTCGAGCCAACTTCTTTTTTCGCCAATCTTAAATCAGCGGTTTGAGGAGCGGTGTACATAATTGCCGGGTCATAATACATTGTAATTGAATATTCATAGCCCGAGCCGCCTGTTGGCGTAAAATTATAATATGCATTACTATAGTTTGCGCCGGGGATAATATCTTCAGGGTCATTTCCGGAGTAATAATACATTGTTAATGCGGAAGGCAATGTTCCGGTACTGCCCCAGGTTATCGTGGAAAGTGTTCTGCCGTTGTATGTATATGTAATAGTATTACCATACCCGATAGTTCCGCTCATAGTTGCATTTTCGGGAGTCGAAGTAGCATTAAATTCATTAGCTCCGATATCCGTACCGATGCCAAGGGTAGTTGTTCTGGAGTTCCCATAATAATCTGTTGCGATATTATTAACGGAATCACCTGCAATACCTTTTCCGTTGACATACCAGGCTTCCGTGTTAGTGTTTAACACGGATAAATCAGCAGTTGAAACTGCACTGAATAAATTTGCTGCGGTAACCGATGATTTCCACCAGCTGTTTTTATCCTGTTTCGGGGTTCCGCTTTGCAGCACCCAGTTAGCGAACGTATAATCGGTAATAGAGTTATTTCCCCAGCCTCCGACTGTCGAAGTGTTTGCGACAAGGAAGTTATAATTAGAAGCATTCTGGTACCAGCCCTGTGTGGGGGCGCCGTTAGTAGCATTAATAATTGCATAATGCTTTCCTGTTCCGCCGCTTCTGTTATTAATAAAAATATTATTTTTTAATTTTGTTTTCGTAAATGCATTAATGGTGGGGCGTCCGGAGAATCCAAGATATCTTCTATTGAAAGCGGCGGAGTTATTGGAGCCGCTTGTTACCGTACCGCCGAGATAAACCGAATTATAATGAACATTTGCTGTTTGGTTGTTAGTGTTATCGCCGCTCAAATCCGCTATGCCGAATAACAATGTGTTCTGGTCGGTAATCAAAGATATCATATTATTATAAACATAAATGTTATCGGATTCTGTATGAGCAGATTCGGTATAGTATGTTATGCCCATTGCAATAGCACCATTGGTATTATCATTAAAAATATTATATATTCTATTTCTATAAACATAGACATTGAAATATCTGTCTTCAAGGTCTATGCCCGCAACATAAGTGTTAGTACCGTCCGTACTGGTCAGTTTAATGTCATATAGAGTGTTATCATAAATATTTGCAGTTGAACTTGTGCTTACATCCCAGTAATGAATACCGCATAAAGTTGCTTCGTAAGTATCGATTTTTCCGTTTGATTTAAGATATCTTAATGTGTTACCGTAAATATTTATTGTTCTTGTTCCGGATGTAACATTCGGGTGGTTATGCAAAATTCCTCTTGCAATAGTAGAGCGGTTAGTAGCGTTAGCCGAGGCAGTCATAGTAATATACTGCACGGTATTATTTGTAATAGTTATACTATTGGACACATCGGAATAAATACCGCCGTATCCGCCGGCACCGGTTGAGCCGATCGAATCAGCACCTGAGCCGCCGATAGTATTATTATTGATAGTGCAAATACCGCTATCAGCCCATATTCCGTAGAATATAGTCGAAGTACCGCCTGCATTCGTCATTCTGAATTTTTTAATTACATTTTCTTCTACGGTTGCTCCGTTAGTCGATGTTGATACAGCAAGTCTTATACCAAAAACCGTAACGTTACCCGAGTTAACCCAGTGGTTACCCGTGCATTGTTCAGCAGTACCGCCGACATAATTACCTGATATTGTATTGCCCGATGAATTAGGACCGGGTGTAAAATAAATTCCACCCTGGGTAGCAGTACTCGTTGTTGCGTTATAATATATACTGTTATCAGTAATCGTCCAGTTATTTCCGTTGCCCGTAAATTTTATATAAATTCCATAAGAATCAAAATTATAGATTTTATTGTTTGATATCGTATTATTCGAATTGGGATAAGATGCATTACCTTCTGAATAAACTCCGTTAACAGGGAGATCTGTTGCATCGCTATTGTATATTTCACAATAGGAAATTGTATTATAACTATTTCCTGTTGTATTGGTAGTGCTTCTAAAACCTATAGTACCCTGTGTTCCGGTTGTTCCATCGTCCCTGCTTCCAAGTTTACAGTACTGAATTGTATTATAAGTAGCACCATTCCGCATTTGAATTACAGAGCCGTCACTGTTTGTATTATAAATATTAAAATATACACCCGAACCGCTGTACCTTCCGTCAAAAGTAACGTTATCCGCACCGTCCAATGAAATTAAAGATGAACTATTTGAACCGTAAATATTTCGAATGGTGGCTGCACTCGGAAGAATTGTAACGGTATAACTGCTTCCGGTTGACCATTGATTTAAAAGGATTGCACCGTCCTCATTTGTAATATCGGAAGTGACATAAACCGTCAGGTTACTGCTTAATCCGACATTATTAATAGTTCTGAAAAGACCTGCAGCTGCATCTCTTGTAAAAGAAGTATAAGTTTGTCCGGAACCGACATAGACAGTTCCCCCGATTTGTGCATATGAATCAACAGCAAATATTAAAATTAAGATTAAAATTAGTTTTAAGTTTTTCATTTCAGATATTTTTAAATTTATAAAAATTTATTGATATACTTTTAATTTGTTTCTATAATTTTTTCCGATATAATTACTAAAAAATCTCTTCCGAAGGATAAAATGTTTAAATTATTATTTTTTATTAAAAGTATTAAATTAATAGGGTTTTTTATCATAATCAATACTATATTTGCAAATTTTACAGATTTTTATGTACAGATTTACATCAGAATTATTATAAGAGAAAAACACAATCATAGATACATAAATTTAAAATTCTTATATTATATTTCAAGAAAAACATCAATTATGATATATAAGTTCAAAACACTGTACAGGCATATAATCGAAGAGGAGAGAAAAATACCGGAAGCTACGGGTCAGCTTTCCGATTTATTAGCCGATATAGCATTAGCGTGCAAGGTAATATCGTTGGAAGTAAACAGGGCGGGACTGATAGATATACTGGGGTTTACGGGAACGAAGAACATTCAGGGTGAAAAGGTAAAGAAACTGGATGTATATGCAAACGATATTCTTACATATTCAATGCAGATGGGAGGACATATTTGTGCAGTTTGTTCGGAGGAAGAAGTGACATTTATACCGATAAAAGAAATATATGAGGATAAAGTTCTGCACAACAAATACGTATGTCATTTTGACCCGCTTGACGGTTCTTCAAACATTGACGCCAACATATCGATAGGAACAATTTTTTCAATTTACAAGAGGTTATCCACGCACGGACCGGGAACAATAGAAGATTGTCTTCAGCAGGGTATTAAGCAGATAGCAGCCGGTTATGTTGTTTACGGTTCCAGCACTATACTTGTCTATACGGCAGGCAAGGGAGTACACGGGTTTACGCTTGACCCTTCGGTCGGTGAATTCCTGCTTTCGCACGAAAATATGAAAATCCCGAAAAAATCAAAAATCTTTTCGGTTAACGAAGGAAATTATGAAAAGTGGTCTGAAGGGACAAAAAGATATATAGATTATCTGAAACAAAACGACAAAAGTACAGGTAGACCTTATTCGGGCAGGTACGTCGGTTCGCTTGTAGCGGATTTTCACAGAAATCTTTTATACGGCGGGATATTCATGTATCCGGCAGACAAGAACAGCAAACACGGAAAATTAAGGTTGATGTATGAGGCAAATCCGCTGAGTTTCATAGCGGAACAGGCGGGCGGCAGGTCAAGCGACGGGAAAACAAGAATACTTGACATAATACCGGAGACTTTACACCAGAGAACTCCCCTTTTTATCGGAAGCAAAGAAGACGTAAAACAGGCGGAAAAATTTATTTCGGAATACGACTAATTTGTTTTGCCCAATGATTCTCTTATCTGAATGATATTCTCTCTTTCAACCGTTAAATAGATAAAAACGTAGTTATCGTAATTTTCTATTTTCACTTTATTGAGCAGTTTTTCGGTGGGACCGATATCTTTCTTTTCTTTGCCTGTGGCGGAAAGTTTAGAAACTATTATAATTCCGCCGACAGCCTGCTTAAGTTGTTCTGCCGACCTGTCATCAATGCATTTGAACTGTATAACAAACTTCAAATCATCTTTCATCACAAGCGAGAAAGATATCGAGTTTATACTTTTATAAAGTGAATTCAGAATTAAATTCGCCTGAATTTCGGATGAATCTATTTGCTGAAACTGCTCTATGACTGCAGAATCGGATTTATTTATTTCCCCGGCATCCGAAATTCCCGATTTTGATTTTAAATAATTTTCAAACACGCCTCTGATAAAAGTCTTTTCGGTAGTAAACATCCAGAAATATTCTTTATAAGTGATATCGTCTACAACACTCATAATATTTTCGTTCGCCGATAATCCCGTATGAGATGTATCGGTCGTATTCATCATAGATTCTATCCGTTTCGTATAATTGCTGGCGCACAGAGTAAAATTATCTTTAAAAAAGAAATACAGATTATTCTGATTACTCTTATATAAAGTAATTCCATTAAAATCTTCTTTTGTAAACAAAGTATCATTAAGGATATAATTATTCAGTTTTTCCCTGTTGAAAATGCCTTTTAGTATAATGGAGTTTTCTCCGAGCCAGGAATTGGCAAAATAAATTTCATCAAGATTATCATCAATGGAAACGCCCGTTGCCGCTTTAAAAGTATTCATTAAATTTCCGAAAGTGTTTTCGGCATTTATAATGGAGTCCCTCAGATTTTCCTTCCAGAATTCCGTTTGTCTCATATTTTTGAAATTCATATAAATTACGAACTGAGGATTTTCCTGAAGCAAATTAAGATTCTGTCTTACCGAATATGGAAGTTTTTCAGGTTTGGGTTTACCTCCGCACCCGAAGTAAACTGCGAGCAATAAGCAAAGGGCGGTAAGGGATAACCGGCAGGAAAACAAGGAATGACGGAAGAAGCATCTGAAAGCCGTTGTACACAAACTTTTAAAATATTCTTTCATCAGTAATCTTTTTTATTAAAATAATAAATTGCAAGGGTCAACATCACGAGAGTAAACAGCACGGTTGAAGAGATGGATACAAAATAATTATCGGGAAGAGGTTCCGCTTTAACCACAGAGATACATATATCCTGAATATCCCAGACTTTCGGAAACAAATAATAGAAAAACTTAATAAAGAATTCCGCAAAACTGCTGAAGACTATATTCTGGGTATCCTGTTCGAAGTATTTATTCAGCCAGTACAGCAGCCATGTTACAGGAAAGAAAAAAGAAATACTTGTTATTATTGTAAGAATATTATTTTTAGTAACAAATCCCATTAATACGACAATACTATACAGAACCGCGAAAATCGAAGTAAACCAGAAAACAGAATACAAGAAAGGGAAATGCCAGACAGAAGTCTTCGCCGAAATGACAATCCAGATAATAACGAACAGAAGCAGATTCATAAAAAATATCAAAACAGTTCCGGCAATATAATGTCCTGTTACAATCTGAAATCTTGAAATCGGTTTAGATAAAATCAGGTCGATGTAGCCTTTCTTAAGCATCGAGGGTATGAAAGCGGATACGATAACGATGTAAGAACACATCAGCATCAGCAAGGGTGTTTTCGATATTATTTCAGACTGAAACAATATCACGGCATCTTTCATATTACCGCCGGAAGTCTGTTCGAGAGCGCTTAACAGAAACCTGACAGCTTCATTGGTAATGAGCAAAATAAGAATAAGTATAAAAAACGATATAATGCCGAAAATCGTTAATATAATTTTTCTTGCTAATGCTTCTCTGAAAATTCCTTTTATGAAAGTGTTAATTACCATTCAGATGCTGTTGTTTTTGTTGTTCAATTAGATTTATAAACATATTTTCCAGAGTGTCTTTTTCCCTGTTAATGCCATGAATAAAAATATTTTCTTTCCGTAAATAATCAATAATCAGATTCAGTTTTTCTATATTCTCCGCTTCGAAGATAATATTATTTTTACTTCTGATAACCGCGTTATAATTCAGCAGCAACTTATTTATAAAATCATCGCCGATATCGGAAGTAAGAAAGCTGTATCTGTCGGAAACCGCAGTAATATCGTTGATATTACCTTCTTTAATCATAAATCCTTTATTTAATATTGCGACTCTGTCGCAAACCAGTTCAATTTCACTCAGGAGGTGTGAATTAAGAAAAACGGTTTTTCCTTTATTTTTAAGGTCTAACAGGATATCTCTTATTTCTTTTCTGCCGATAGGATCCACTCCGTCCGTCGGTTCATCCAGAAATACAATTTCGGGATTATTAATTATAGACTGAGCCAAGCCGAGTCTTTGCATCATTCCTTTGGAATATTTTCCGATTTTCATTTTTTTCCATTTTTCAAGACCCACGAGTGACAGGAGTTCATCAATTCTGTCCTTAAAATCTTTATATTTCATTCCGCTGAGCAATCCGAAGTAATTCAGCACTTCTTCGCCGTTAAGATATCCCGGATATCTGTGGTTTTCGGGTAAATATCCGATTTGCTTTTTAATGCGATGATTTTTTACGTTTTTCCCGAAAATTTTCGCAGCGCCTTTAGTCGGGAACGCAATTCCGAGCAATACTTTCACGAGTGTGGTTTTCCCCGCGCCATTCGGTCCGAGAAGCCCGAATATGTTCCCTGCTTCGATATTAAGTGATACATCACTAAGTGCAAGTACTTTTCTTCTTTTGAAGATTCCGGAGGAATATTCCTTTGTAAGTTTATTTATTTCAATTAAAGCCATTTTTCAATTCCGGTTAACACAATAATATAAATTTAAATCAACCTCGAATCATTTTTCAGTGCATCTATTACGTTTTGCAGGTGTTCCGACAGGTCCATACCGATTTCTTCCGCTCCTTTTTTAATATCTTCTCTGCTGACATTTCTGACAAATGCTTTATCTTTCATTTTTTTTATTACTCCTCTCGGTTCGACTTCTTTAAGACCTCCGGGTTTCATTAAAGAATAGGCAATTACCATTCCCGTAACCTCATCACAGGCAAACAGATACTTTGCCATCAAACTATCGCGCTTTATCTGGGTTCTTTCCGGATAAGCATGTCCGAGAATTGCATTTATAAATTCTTCATCGAAATTTTCTTTTTCGAGAATTTCCGGTTGTGCATTCGGGTGAATATCGGGATACATTTCCCAGTCGAGGTCGTGCAGCAACCCCGCAGCACCCCATCTTTCTTCATCTTCATTAAATTTCTTTGCATAATATTTCATGCAGGTTTCCACGGCATAACAATGCTTTTTCAGATTTTCGTTTTTGATATACTGGTCGAGCAGTTTATATGATATTTCCTTATAATTCATTTATGTAAAATATTTTCTGAATTCCTCAAATTCTGTTTTATTTATTTTTTCGGGTTTTTCCTTATCGTAAAGAAAAAGCTGATTAATATTCCGCTTTTCTTTTTCCGAAGATTTAATTTCTTTCAAAAAATCTTCAGACTTAATAATTTTACAGCAGCAGACTTTCGCCAATCCCGTAATTCCGGTATCCGAGCTTACGACTGTAATTTTTTGCTTTGTATAGTTTTCTTCAATATATTTCTTTATAAGCTCATCTGCAGTCAAGCTGCCGGAAAATCTGATTTCTTTTGATTTTATGTTTCCGAATCCATCAAAAAAAAGGATTAGTTTCTCATCTGTACCTAATTTTAATCTTACGGATTCAAGCAAAGAAAGTTGTACGGATTCAGGATTTAATTTAAACAGTTTTCTGTATTTCGGAATTTTATGTATTAAGTTATTTCCGTCTATTATTAATATTTTCATATCAGGTAAAAGTCTATGGTCTTATTCTATTAGGTCTTCTTACGAACGGGATAGATTCTCTGATATGTTCGAGGTTACAAATCCAGCTGACCATTCTTTCGATACCGAGACCGAATCCCGAATGAGGGACACTGCCGTACCGTCTTAAGTCCAGGTACCATTGAAATTCTTCTTCAGGGAGGTTATGTTCTTTAATTCTTTCAAGCAGCAGATTCAGGTCATCTTCCCGTTGTGAGCCGCCGATAATTTCTCCAAAGCCTTCCGGAGCAAGCACGTCGATACCGCGTACCAGATCGGGATTATCGGGGTCGCGTTTCATATAGAAAGCTTTTGCTTTAGCAGGCCAGTTATAAATCATTACAGGTTTATCGAAGTCTTCCACAACCGCCTCTTCATGCGGTGCTCCGAAATCCTCGCCCCAGGGAAAAGGTCTGATGAATTCTTCGCCGTCTTCGGTTTTTTTAATAAGAGGAATATCTTTTTTGTTTAAAATTTCGACTGCTTCAGTATATGTAATTCTCGGGAAAGGTTTACGGACTTTTTCAAGTTTATCCATATTTCTTTCAAGGATTTCCAGTTCCTGTTTTTTATTTTTAATAACTCTTTGAACAACATAAACGAGGAAATCTTCGATTAAATCCATATTGTCAAATATATCAAAATATGCCATTTCCGGTTCCATCATCCAAAACTCTGTAATATGCCTTCGGGTCATAGAATACTCGGCGCGAAATGTTGGACCGAGTGTGTAGACTTTTCCAAGTGCAAGTGCTCCGGCTTCGGCGTATAATTGTCCGGATTGAGATAAATATGCTTTTCCCAAATCGAAATAATCTGTAGAAAACAGAGTTGAAGTTCCTTCGCAGGCATTCGGAGTAAAAATGGGTGCATCGAATAAAATGAATCCGTTACTGTACATATAATCGCGTATTGACTGAATAATTTCATTTCTTACTCTAAGAACAGCGCTTTGCCTTGGTGTTCTTATCCATAAGTGTCTCCTATCCATTAAAAATTCTACACCGTGTTCTTTATGAGAAATTGGGTACGGTTCCGAAATGCTGACAATTTCAAGATTATTTATCTGTAATTCATAAACGTTAACTTTTTTCGGATGTTTCGAAACAATACCTTTTACGATAACGGAGGATTCCTGTGTCAATTTATTAAAATCATCCCATACTTTTTCCGAAACATCATTTTTAGATACAACTCCCTGAATAAAACCCGTACCGTCACGCAATGTGGGAAACATAAGTTTTCCGGATGACCTGATATTGTAAAGCCAGCCTTTTATTGTTATTTCCTGACCAACGTAATCAGCTATTTTTTCTATATATATCCACATATTATATAATTTATAATTTTATTCTATAACAGAAAAATACGAAAATTTTCAATGATAATTTAGTCATTATTAAAAAAGTTAAGAGTTAAGGGAAATATTTTTGAGTTTTAAATAATTTGTCTGGAGTGCAGATTTGAAAAAACATTTAAAAAAATGACACAAGACCAAAGAAAAAAACTCGAAAAACTAATAATGATAGGTGACAGGGTTTTAATAAAGCCCAAGACACTGGATTCAAAGACAAAGAGCGGTTTATATTTGCCTCCGGGAGTACAGGAAAAGGAACTTGTACAGAGCGGATTCGTAATAAAGACAGGTCCGGGTTATCCTATACCGCTTCCTACAGATGACAGCGAGGATTTTTGGAAATCAAAAAAAGATGAAAAAATAAAGTACATTCCGTTACAGGCAAAAACGGGAGACCTTGCTTTATTTCTGCAAAAAGATGCAATCGAAGTAATGTTTGAGGAAGAAAAATATTATATTGTCCAGCAGAATGCCATTTTAATGCTGGAAAGAGACGAAGATTTATTCGAATAAAAAAACAATTGTGATATGAAAAACAGATGGTCTTTAAAAGGTAAAAAAGCTTTAATTACGGGCGGAACGAAAGGAATCGGAAAAGCTATATCGGAAGAATTTCTAAATTTAGGTGCAGAGATATTCATTGCGGCGAGGAATCAGGAATTACTCACTACCCAGATTGAGACTTATCAGAAGAAAGGGTACAGATCATACGGAATAAGTATTGACATCGGAAAAAAGAACGGAAGAGAAAAATTATTTGCAGAAATTAACAAAATCTGGGATAGTTTCGACATATTAGTAAACAATGTAGGATACAACATAAGGAAAAAGACGCTTGAATACACAGAAGAGGAGATAGCATTACTAACCGAAGTAAATTTATTTTCTGCATATGACATATGCAGAAAATCCTATAACTATTTAAAAAATTCAGGGAGCGGTTCGATTGTAAATATATCATCGGCAGCAAGTCTAACACACATAAGAACGGGCAGTCCGTATGCACTGGCAAAAGCGGGAATAAATCAATTAACAAGAAACCTTGCATGCGAATGGGCTTCTGACAACATAAGGGTAAACGCAATTGCTCCGTGGTATATCCGCACACCTTTGACGGAGCCGGTATTAAGCAAGCCGGAATATCTTGAAAGAGTATTAAGCAGAACCCCGATGAAGAGGACAGGAGAGCCGGAGGAAGTAGCGTCACTGGCTGCATTTTTATGCATGCCGGCTTCATCTTACATAACCGGACAAATTATAAGCGTGGACGGAGGGTTTTCGGTTTACGGATTTTAGTTATATATTATAATTATTTTACTAATTTTTCACAGGCGGAAATACTGCTCTTGCTTCTCTTGTAAACAAAGCCCTTAATTTATCCCAGAAATCCCCCCCGAGAACAAACAGACTCACAAAAAAAACAATATCCGATGCCAAACATACCCAGATTCTCCCTGGTGACGTATCGGGTAAATATGAAGGTGCATAAGCAATAACATATGACGGAAGTAAAGGTATAAAAAAAAGAACAAGTCCGATTATATGTCTTACTTTACCAATATTTCCTGCGGGTTTAATATACCTTAACCATCTTTTTATTTTGTTTATAATCAATTGAAAATTTTCTTTACCCATTATACTTACGGCTATAAGTGCCCCTATTTCGGGTGAGAAAACCAATACGCTGCCAAGAATTGTTCTAATCCAAACGGGTAAATCAGATGCAATTATAAGAGGGCTGAGAAAAAAAAGCAGGTTTCCGGTTATCCATATTATAAGTCCTATGATAAACTTTTTTTTATTCGACATTTTTTTAATATATTTTTTAGAAATAAAAAAATAATTAATTAAATATCCGAAAAATAAATAAATCTATAAAGGAATTTATTTTGATTGACGGGGTGAAATTCCGAATAAATGTTCTGCACTAAATTACATTAATAAATCAAAGAGAAACGGAAGATGAATAACATCTGCGGATTATACGGAGATTAATATAATCAAAAGATAAAGATATGGAGGAGAATGCCTATAATTGTAGCTATTCCGAACTGCATACTAAGTTGAGCGGTACCGACGTTTACTCTTGTTCCGACTTCAAATCTTGATTTTGATTCCTGAGGGATATTATTAAGAATTTTTATTAATTTAAAAGCTGCAGGAAGTGTAATAAAATTGAGCAGAGCAAAGACAGGCAGAATTTTGAAAACAACAAAAATTACAATAGAAAGGTATGCACCAAGAACTATAAATACATAAAAATATTTTGATAATTTTTCACCAATAAGAATAGGCAGAGTTTTTATTCCGAAAGTTTTATCAAACTTAAGGTCTCTAAGGTTATTGGAATGGAGGATTGCATCGATGAATAAGCCGAGCGGTATGGAAAGAATAACCGGAATCCAGCTGAATTTTCCGGTTTGCACCATATAAGCTCCGATTGTCATACCGGTACCGAAAGAGATAAAGACCTGAATATCACCCAGAGCTTTATATTTCAGTGATATAGGTGCAGCGGTATAGAAAACGGCAGAGAACAGACCGAACACCATCAGGTACAGTACAAATTCGCCTCTCAGGAAATATAAAATCAAGCCGATAACAAAAGCAAGTAAAACAGACACAAATGCGCCATAGGACATTTGTCTCACTGTCATAAAACCTTTAGACAGGACAAGCGAACCGCCGTGCGGTATTCCGATTTCTTCATCTTCCACGTCTATTCCTTTTTTATAATCATAAATATCATTTATCAAATTCGTTCCGACATGGATAAGCATACATCCGATAAGGGTCAGAAAGAAAACAAAGAAATTAAAATCAACTTCTCCCGGATTAAGCCAGACAGCAAGTACCGAGCCATACAAAACAGGAATTACGGAGGCGGGGAAAGCATAAGGACGAATTGCAATCCACCACAATTTAAATCCTTTCGGAGCTACAGCAGATTTATCGGTCATAGTAAACAATTAATTTTAAAAAAAAACAAGAATAATTAATAATCAAAGATAAATTAATTCAAATTCAATTTACAGGCAAAACCAATGAAAGTCACCATATAAAATTGCAATACTGCAGTTATCATCGGATTGTTTATATTGATATTTAATAATATGGAACTGCAGACCTGACTTTCAGTTTATTCTTTTTTTAAGGTTTTCGGATTAAAATACCATTCCGGCTTTCCGGATTTATTTTTTACATTGTAATTTACAAGGCAAACGCCGGATTTTCTGAACTTATCCGGAAACGGAGACGCGGTAAGCGAATCGAACAGCATACTCATCATAGGTTCATGACCGACCAGCGCGATGGCTTTAAATCCCGCATTTCTTTCAATAAGCGATATCATTCTTGAAGCCGACACACCAAAAGCAAGTTCTTTTACCGCTTCCACATCTTTATCAAACTTTATAACAGAAGCAAGTATTTCCGCAGTTTGTACGGCACGAATCAGGGGGCTTGTAAAAATCTTTTCCAGGCCGATGAATTCATTTTTCAACTGTTTTGAAACTTTAAGAGAGGTGAGTCTGCCTTTCGGAGTTAAAAAACGATATTCATCCGAACGGACTGTTTCCGTCTGATAATCTATTGCTTCCGCGTGACGTATTAGAAATATATTCATAAATATTTTTTTAAATTAATTTTGATTCAATAAATTTAATTCCGTTTGATTTCAGAAGAATTACTTTTTTAATTTCATTTTCAAGAACGCTATCGGAACCGTATTCCGGCTGAGCTCTTACTTTAACATAATTCGTTGTTAATCCATAAAAGTACGAATCTTGTTTTTTAGATTCAAATAAAACTTCTTTGACTTTTCCTATACAGCTGTCATAAAACATTTGTTTTTTTCTGACCGAAAGGTTTCTCAACATACTGCTCCTTAGTTTTTTTGCTGCCTCATTAATTTTATTCTGCATCAGCACTGCCGGAGTATTATCTCTTTCAGAATAAGTAAAAACGTGAAGATAATCAAAGGGCAGTTCATTGAGAAATTCATACGTATTTTCGAAGTTTTTATCCGATTCACCGGGAAATCCGGTTATAACGTCAATTCCTATACACGCATCCGGTATTTTATTTTTAATTTCTAAAATCAGATTCCTGAACTTTTCCGTTTTGTATTTTCTTTTCATTCTTTTCAGTATCTCATCATCTCCGCTTTGGAGCGGTATATGAAAATGTTTACAGAACTTATCAGAATTTTTTATTAACAAAATAATATCGGTATTCAGAAGGTCGGGTTCTATAGAACTTATTCTTATTCGCGGAATTTCGAGTTTATTAAGTTCGTTCAAAAGATCAAAAAAACCAAAATTTTTTTCATTGTCATAATAGTCGGCAACATTAACACCGGTCAAGACGATTTCTTTATATCCATAACTTATAATTTCTTCGGCATTACGGATAACCCTTTCGGTTTTAATACTTCTGGATTTCCCGCGTGCAAGAGGAACAGTGCAATAGGCACAGTTATAGTCGCATCCATCCTGTATTTTCAGAAATGCCCTGGTTCGAGAGTCGGAATCCGAGGAAAATGCTTCAAATATTCTTGTTTCATTTTCCAGAGCGGAAATTTTTATGACGGGTTCATTAAATTTTTCAATTATTATTTCTTTATTATCGTTGTATTTAAAGAATTTAAAGAAATCGAATTTTTCCGAAGTACCCAGAATAAGGTCGACTCCTCTGATTTGCGATATTTCATCTGCTTTTAACTGCGAATAGCATCCCGCAACTATAACATAAGTGCCGGGATTTTTTCTTAATACGCTTCTGATAATTTTACGGCATTCTTTATCCGAATGCGAGGTTACTGTACAGGAGTTAAGGAAAAAAACATCCGACTGTTCACCAAATTTTCCGACAGAGAAACCATTCATTACGAATTTTTTTGTTATTGCCGAAGTTTCGCTGTAATTTAATTTACATCCCAAGGTATGAAGTACGACAGTTTTTTTCATTTTATTTTTTCAGGTTAAAGCCCAATACTTCTTTCCAGTTTTTCCAGGTCATTCTTTTTTTTCCTTTAATATGCCGGTTATAACTTCTGTCAAACAATATATGTTCCCAAACCGGAGTACAGTGTCCGGTAATTTCAGGTTTATCATCGATTAATATATCACCTCTTACGATTGTTTTATCCCGTGTAAGAATAATATTTTCGGTCCAATTTCTACCGAGATGTTCCTCCACCCACAAATATTTTTCGAGAACATTATTTTCATAATACAGTAGCGGCGATGTGCATATAAAAACAGAATTTCCTAATTTTTTAATTTGTTTCAAAGCATTAACCGCACCGGGTATTTCCGGTAATGAGCTAATGAAACCGTTTTCTGAACAAAGTGAATAAATCAAATCCCTGTATTCGGGAGGCGATTCATCTTTTATATAAAATTTTGTTCTGTTATCAGGATGAGCAATTTGTTTATGCGGGTACTTAAGACACCATTTAGCATAAAACTCACCGTCAAAATCAGCAATTACATCATCCATATCAATTAAAATAATCATAATAAATAACTCTGTTAAAATAGGCGGTGAGTGTTGAAATTATCAATAATAAACAATAATGACAATTCAGAAATAATGAATAGAAAATTTCAGAAAAAATATTGAAACAGTTAAGTAATTGCCACATAAAGGAATTTTGCTGAAGAGAGATTTTCAGTATCGGAAAAACCGCAACACAGGTTTATATAAATACGTTATGAATGCATTTTAACAATATTCAGGGAGGAATGATGACGTGAGGCAGCGTTGTTCAGAAATTATTAACGATGTTTTTTAAAATGTAAAGATATATTCAAATCTTAAGTTTCAGTCTGTAAATTGTCTCCTTATATATTTACTTTAGCAATACCATTGATTTTATGCCGAACAGCCTGGATGAACCTGTTTTTACTTTATAAAAATAAACACCGCTTGAAAGTGCACTTGAATTAAAGTTAATTTTATGAGACCCTGCATTCAGATAACCGTCATGAAGCACAGCCACTTCCCTTCCCATAATATCATAAACACTAACTGAAACATAATCTCCGGAAGTCAAATCAAAGCTAATAACGGTCGAATTATTAAAAGGATTGGGATAATTCTGATAAAGTTTAAAATCCGCTGCAATTCCGGGTTCTTTAGTAATATTAGTTAAAGTTTGAGAATATTTAATTACTCCCCCGAGGTCAGTAGAGAAGTAAGCTCTGCTGCCGTTAACGAAGAAGGCATTTCTGAACGGCTGGCTTGTGAAGGGATAAGTTTTGTACCAGGTAGTTCCGCCATCAGTTGTTCTAAGTACAAGTCCGGTAAGTCCGAATGCCGCACCGTTATTCAAGTCCCAGAAATAGATACCTCCATCGAGCGAACTCGAGAAAATACCCGAAGTAACGGCAGCCCAGGATACGCCGCCGTTAGTTGTTTTAGCAATATTACCGATAAGCCCGCACGTCCAGCCGATATTATCATCATAGAAAAATATATTTTCATCATAATTAGTATTCGGAAGCGATGCGGAAATCCAGGTAAGCCCATCATCGGTTGACCTCTGAGTATAGGCACCATCCACAGCAGCAACAATATTTCCATTCGGAAGTATTTCCATTTCGTTAACCTGCGAACCGCCGCTAAAAGTAACTGCAGTCCAGTTATTTCCGCCGTTTGTAGTTCTGTAAATTTTGCCGCTTCCTCCTATAAAACCAGTCAATTGATTTTTAAACTTTACTTCTCTTAATTCTTCGGTAGCTCCGATGCTAACAATAGTCCAGTTATCACCTGCATCAGTAGTACGGAAAACTCTTCCTCCTTCGCCCACAGCCCAGATATTATTATTATCAGCCATTTCAACACCTCTAAAGATGAAGTCAGACTGCGGTAATGTTTGAGGTCCCCAGGTATTACCGCCATCGGTGGTATTTTCGAGCAGAGCATATTTAATAACTGTTCCGCCGGGATTAGACCTTTGTCCTCCGCCGGCAACCCAGCCGATCAGAGAATCTGTAACAGAAAATCTCACATCATAAGCCTGATATAATATTTCCCCGGCAATAAAAGTTTTAGTTGTATCTTCAATTTTAATAACAGTACCGCCGGCACCGCAAATAAAACCGGTGTTTCCGATAAAAGAAATACCGGTTAAAAAAGCAGAACCAAAATTAAAGGTACTTTCCGGAAAGAGTTTTTCCCAACTTACGCCGCCGTTAGTGGTCCTGACAATATTAGCATTAACACCGACGGCATAAACCGTATCCTGATTAACGACATAAACACCGCCTCCAACATCATATCTGATATTAGGATTAATCGCATTAATATCGATGAATGTCCAATTAGTACCGCCGTTAGTAGTTTTCAGAGCAATTGTACCGAGTGCGAAGTTACCGCCGCCGGTTACATATCCGGTATTAACATCCGAAAAATGTATTGCACCGAGGTTATTACTTGAAGGAACAGCAGGGATAGACAACAGGGTCCAGTTATTACCGCCATCAACGGTTTTAATAACAAAAGCCGTACCTGCGCTACCGCCTGTCATATATCCCGTCAAACCTGTTCCGGAAGGGGGAAAATACATTTCGTTTATTGTAGCAGTTACTCCGCTGTTTTGTGAAAACCAGTTCAGACCTCCATTTGTAGTCTTGTAAATGAATCCGTTATTTCCCGCTACATATCCTGTATTAACATCCGTAAACGAAAGAGTATTAAGTTTAAGTGTATCACCCTGTCCGACAATTGTATTTTGTGTTAAATTTTGGAAAGTTAAACCGCCGTCAGTGGATTTAAAATATAATCTTATACTCTTATTATCATATGACCCCCCGACGATATGCACATCATTTCCTACAACAAATACATCAGCAAAAGAAGTGTCGCTGATTTTTTTAAAATCCCAATTCACTCCATTATTGGTACTTGTCAATAAAACTCCTGCGTTTGCAACTATGTATATTTTTCCTGCTGCAATATTAATTCCCATTAATCTTTCGGCTGTTGGTTTCGGACGAAGCCAAATATAGTCCCCGAACTGAGATACAGCATCAACACAGAAGTATAAAACGAAACAAAAGTCAAGTAAAATTATTAATAAATATTTCATAAGATAATAATTTATTTTTAAAAATTTATTTAGAAAACATAAGTTCTTCAAGTACAAAATTGATATTAAAACATAAATATAACAGTGAATAGTGAGCTGTGAACAGTTAACAGGAGAAAGATTTGCCCAAAATAACTGAAAGTCAAGTCAGAACTAATGTCAGTTACAAACGATAAAATGTAAAAATATTTTACCATTGAGAATTTAAATATTAATGCATAATTTTTGTGACATATTATAAAGCAATAAAAATCAGATACTGACACAGAAACGCAACAATAAAAGAACGACGATTAACAGGCTACTAACTAAAGTCAGGAGTGAAAATAAATCCCGGCAAATCCGAACCCGATTCATCGGGTAAATCAATAAACGATAGGAGAAAAATATATGACAGAAGAAAATTCCATTCCGCCCGTCGATAAGGCAGATCATCCTGAAAGAGAGGCAGGTAAAATCCCACCCGGCGAACAGACAGTCAATAAAAACATAATACTGAGAGAACATTTACGTGAAGGGGTAAGTATAGAGAAGCTCGGCGAAAAATATCAAATACACCCGGAAGAAATAACAAAGTGGAAGCAGGAATTAATCGACAATGCTTTAGAAAGTTTTATCGAGTCAAAAGAAGGAGAAGTCACAAAACCGGAATCCAAAGCCAAGATAATATTCAAGAAGATATTATCGTTTGTGGTTTTCGTTGTGATAGTTTTGTTTATATACTTTTTCTTTTTTGGAAAGAAAGAGGAAGACACCCTTGAAGGAAGCGTGTTAAGCGACATTCCCGTAACGACATACAAAATCTCCGAACAGGACTTATCCGAACTCATAAACATAACCGGTGTAATAATGCCGAACAGTGATGTTAACATAGTATCGGAAACCGAGGGAATAATTCTCTCAGAGAATGTTCACATAGGAAATTACGTAAGCAACGGAACGGTGCTTGTACACGTGGATGACATAGTAGCGAGAGCAAATCTCGAGAAAGCGGAGATACAATATCAAAAATGCAAAAGAGATTATGAAAGAAAGAAAGCATTATACGAGTCAAACGCGATATCGGCATCAGAATTAGACATGTCAAGGCTTGAGATGCAGGCAGCCGAAAGCGATTTAACGAGTGCGCGGAAAATGTTATCAGACAAGAGAATTAAAGCACCCACTTCGGGAATAATAAATTCCAAATCAATTTACAAGGGAACTTACGTAACTGTAGGAACAGTAATCGCAAACATAGTTGACATATCAACATTAAAAGTAGTAGTAAATATTTCCGAAAAAGAGGCATTATATTTAACAACCGGTCAATTAGTAGAGATATCAACGGATTTATATTCCGGTCAGAAATTCACCGGTACAATAGACAATATTGCGTCGAATGCAGATGAGGCACATACATTCAGGATAGAGATTAAATTACCAAACAACCGGGAATATCCTTTAAAGGGAGGAATGTTTGCAAGAATCAACTTCCAGATGTTCACCGACGATAAAGGTATTACAATTCCGAGGGAAGCATTAATGGGCAGTGTAAGAGACGCAAGAGTATATGTAATCGAAAACAATACAGCACATTTACGGACAGTAACGATTGGGAGGGAATTAGGGAGCCGGCTTGAAGTATTAGGCGGTTTGAAAAACGGTGACGAAGTGGTAACAATCGGGCAAAACAATTTAAACGAAAACACAAAAGTAAAAGTAGTAAACAAATAAACCATAATCAATCAAACAACCAAACAACTAAACAACCAATATGAGTTTAACCGAACTTGCAATTAAGCGTCCATCGTTTGTGATAGTAATTTTTTTAACTTTAGGATTGCTTGCCATAATCGGATACAGCGGTTTAAAGTATGAGTTACTGCCGGAAATCAGGACTCCTTATGTTACTGTAATGACACCGTATCCGGGAGCATCTCCGTCGGAAGTACAAAGCAGCGTAACCAAACCAATTGAAGACGCAATATCCGGTGTAGAGAAGATAAAAAACATCACATCAAAATCATACGAAGGTGCATCGGTAATACAGATAGAATTTCAGAGGGAAGCAGACCAGGATGTAGCAGTACAGGACGTACAAAGAAAAGTGAATGAGATATTATATACACTTCCGAAAGATATCAAGACACCGTCATTGAGCAAATACTCATTGGATGATTTACCGGTTTTAACACTCTCAGCAACATCCAATTTATCACCGAAAGATTTTTATACATTAATGACAGACCAGTTAAAACCTGCTTTGACTACAAGAGAAGGGGTTGGACAGATTGATTTAATAGGCGGAGAAATCAGAGAAATAGTAGTTAGTCTCGACCTTCAGAAAATAATTTCCCAGGGATTAAACCTGACGCTAATAACGGATATAATCAAGGCATCGAATATGGACTTTCCCACCGGAAAAATAAAGAGAGAGCAAGACCAGCAATTAACGGTAAGAATAGCAGGAAAGTTCAAAAAAGTGGAAGATATGAATGAACTTATCGTCGGCAGGTCAAAACAAGGCGGCGACATACGGTTAAAAGATATAGGCAATGTAGCAGACGGCATAAAAGACCCGACACAAATAGCAAGATATAACGGCGTAAATTCAATCGGAATACAAATCAGAAAGCAGAAAGATGCAAATGCAGTATCAACATGCGATGCAGTTAAGAAATATCTTCCGGAATTAGAAGCTCAATACAAAGACATTAATTTAAAATTCGCAATTGCAGACGACCAATCCATATTCACAAAGGAGGCAGCTAATGCAGTAATGCACGATTTAATGCTTGCAATAATACTTGTAGCATCGGTAATGTTTGTTTTTCTTCACAGTATAAGAACATCTTTGGTGGTATTGCTGTCAATACCCTGTTCACTGACAACATCGTTTGTTACAATGTGGGTACTTGATTACTCATTAAATCTGATGACACTGCTTGGATTATCGTTAGTTATCGGGATACTTGTTGATGATTCCATTGTTGTCATCGAGAACATATACCACCATCTTGAGAAAGGGGAAGAGAAAAGCGTTGCTGCCTTGAAAGGAAGAAACGAGATTGGTTTTGCGGCTGTATCCATTACATTTGTTGATGTTGTGGTATTTGTACCTTTAGCATTGGCAGCCGGATTAGTGGGTGATATAATCAGGCAGTTTTCTGTTGTTATATTGGTTTCCACTTTAACGAGTCTTTTTGTTTCATTTACGGTGATACCGTCCCTTGAAGCAAGATTTGCAAAATTAGAAGATATTAATGCAAAGTCATTGATAGCGGCATTCGGACGAATATTCGAAAAAGGATTCTCCAAGTTAGTACAGATATACACACATATATTGGAATGGGCATTAGCACACAAAATAACCGTACTGAGTATAGCATTTGTTTTATTAATATTTTCCATAATGTTGCCGCTTAAAGGATACATCGGCACAGAATTTGTTAAGAAAACTGACAGAAGCGAATTTTACATAACAACGGAAATGACTCCCGGAACAACGATAGAGATGAATTCCAAGAAGATACAGGAGATAGAATATGTATTATCACAAGACCCAAATGTAGTAGCTATGTTATCAAATGTCGGAACAGATTTAGACGGACAGCAATCGGATAAAGATGCACAAGTTACGGTATTATTAACTCCGAAGGAAAGCAGAAAGATAACAACTCTCGATGTTGGGGAACAAATAAGACAGAGATTATCGTCAATGCCCGGGATAACGACTTACATAAACAACGTCGGAGTAACGGGTAACATGGAGCAGGCACCGATAATAGTGGATGTACTTTCACCTAACCCCGATTCACTTCAGATTGCCGTGGATAAAGTTGTTCAGGCATTTAAAATGACAAAGAACGTAACACTCACGAGACTTTCCTCAGTTCCGGGAAATCCCGAGTTAAGAGTCAACATTGACAGGCAAAAAATGGCTGCATTCGGACTTCTGGTATACGATGTCGGCAGTGCATTACAAATTGCATTAACGGGAAACGAAGATTCGAAATTCGATGATGTATTAGATCAGTTCACCATCAGAATAAGGCTTGACAAATTCGACCGTACAAATCCCGAAGACCTTAAACATTTAGCTTTCATAAATCAAAAAGGCGACAAAGTCGAATTACAATCGTTCAGTGAGATATTTCAGAGTTCCGGACCGACAAAACTCGAAAGAAAAAACCGAAATTCTTCAACCACCGTATATGCATACATTAAGACAGATGCTCCAAGCGGAAGTATAGTTGCAGAATTCGAAGAAAACCTGAAAAAAGCAAATTTACCAGAAGGAACAAGTTTAATTTTTTCCGGAGACCAGGATTCTATGAGCGAATCGTTCAAGAGTCTTGCAGTTGCATTAATTATGTCGATAGTAATGGTTTATTTTGTAATGGTAACACTATACGACAGTTTTTCATATCCGTTTGTAGTATTATTTTCCATTCCTTTGGCTGTAGTAGGTGCTTTATTCATTCTGGTATTGACAAACAATTCAATAAACATATTTACATTACTCGGTATGATAATGTTAGTCGGATTGGTGGCAAAAAATGCAATATTATTAGTAGACAGGGCTAACGACAAACGCAGGCAGGGTGAGCCGTTATACGAAGCGATAATCGAAGCGGGACAGGCAAGGATAAGACCTATTTTAATGACAACTCTCGCAATGGTGATCGGTATGTTACCTATTGCAACCTCTGCGGCAGCAGGTTCTGAATGGAAGAACGGATTAGGATGGGCATTAATCGGCGGACTTTCAAGTTCGATGTTTTTAACTCTTGTTGTGGTTCCGATTGTATATTTCTATATGACAAAATTTTTAATGTGGAGAGCCAGGAGAAAGAATGCATAGTTGTGAAAAATTTTTTTCTATCATTTTAATAAAAACGTAAGAACAGGATTATACTAAGATGAGCAGAATTTATGATCAAAATATAAAGAGTTATTATCAGAAACATAAGTAAAAAGAAAAAATCAAACAATTAAAAATAATGAAATATAAGTTAATTTTATCGGTATTAGTATTATTTTTCATAAGTCCGTATTCAGGAATTGCACAAAGGACAAAATTACATTTAGGAGAAATAGGGATAGCAATAGTAAAAGACGGTCCGTCTGATTACAATAAATTCTTTGATACAACTGTACAGAAGGAAATCAGTACATTACTTAAGGATATAGCCGACATAACGTATTATTCAGGAGACGAATACACGGGAGATTGGTCAATGAGAAGCGTACATAACATAAATAACCGTTTACTTAATGACAGCAAAATAGACATAATAATTGATTTTGGTGTTTTAGCTTCAGACGACATAGCAAGAAGAGGACCATTAAGCAAGCCGTCGATAGCAGCATTTATAATAAATTCGGAGACACAAAAAATCCCGATAACAAGGGAGCGTACGAGCGGCATAAACAATTTATATTTCATACAGCTTATCGGTGATTATAAAAAAGATATAAAAATGTACCGTGATTTAGTGCCGTTCGACACCGTATATAACATAAGGAGCAAAATATACGAAGACGAGATAAAATTCCAGGAATTAGAATTTGAAGATACAGATTCCATACCAAATATTCACGTAAATCATATAGATGCCTTATACAGTGCTGATGACGTTTTAAAACAAATTCCCGACTTTGCCGAGGCGGTATATTTAGGACCGATGTTACATTTTCCGATAACAGAAAACAAAAAAATAATCGATGATTTATACAACAGAAAAATTCCTTTATTTACATACAATGAATATCATGTACAGGGTGGGGCATTAGCCTGCACAAATCCGTTATACATTAACCGATTAATGAAAAGGATAGCAGTATCGATACTCGACATATTATTCGGAACAAATCCTTCTATATTGAATGTAGATTTGATGGAAGACAGAGGTTATTACATAAATATGAACACGTTTAACAGGTTAGGATTAAAAAAGTTGACATGGGACATTATAACTGAATCGGTTTTACTGGGATTTGAAGAACTCTCTGCGGATACTAATTTAAAAACATTAAAAGATGTATTACTTGTTTCACTTGACAACAATCTTGACGTATGGTCAAAGAAATATGACATAAAATCAAGCGAAGAAGACATAAGAACGGCAAGGTCGGAGCTGCTGCCGCAATTATCTGTAGAGCTTGACGGAATATTAAACAGCAGCACACAGGAGTCAACTCCGGAGAGAATAGCCAATTTCTCTTTAAGTTTGCAACAACTGATATATTCGGTTGACAGATGGGGAAATTACAATCAATCCAAAGAGATAAAGAATTCAAAAGAAAGTAATCTTGAGAGTACAAGGCTTGATATAACAAACCAAACGGCTTCGAGTTACATTGACATAATAAAGCTGCGGAAATTATTTTTTATAAACACAGAAAACCTATTGACATTAAGGTCATCATTAGACGCAGCAAACAAGAAGTTTGACATAGGACTCACATCATTAGACGAAGTATTGAGGTGGCAGAGTGAGGTCACGTTAGCAAAGAAAAGCACTGTTGATATTTACTCATATTTAATCAAGAGTGCGATAAATCTTGAGAGGATAGCAAGGTTAACTGAATTAGATGCATACGACATTGTTGATATTTCATATGAAAGTCCAAATTTACTCACTTCAAGACCCGAGTTCACATCGATATTTGACAACCCTTACAAGACAGAGAAGTTAAAATCATTTTATATAGATGAAGCATTAGCAAACTCACCCGAGATAAAATCCATAGAACATCTTATGAGCGCGACCGAAATACAGATAAAAGCAACGCATTTAATTCATTTTATTCCGATGGTTTCGGCATACGGAAAATACATAAATTATTTTGCAAAGTCAGATATATTTATGGATATACCGTTATTGGGAAGATTACCCGCAAGTTACCCGAACTACATCTGGACCGTAGGGATAAATCTATCCCTGCCGATATTCAAGGGTTTTGCAATACAGGCAGCGGAAGAGAAGGCAAAGGTACAACTTTCGCAATTCAAAACCTCGAGACAACAAATAACAGATAACATTACAGCAAACATAAGGTCAACGCTGGAGGATATACAGTCATCCTATTTCAGCATTAAACAAATGAAAATAGCTGAAGAGACAGCAAAAGGGACTCTTGACCTGATGAACACGAGATATCTTCTCGGAACAGCTACAATTCTGGATTTGTTAGATGCACAAAGGACATATTTACAGGCGAGACAGAATTATACAACCGTATACTACGAATTCATCAAAAATTACTTTAATCTACAAAGAGCCATAGGAAAGTACGATATATTTATGACTTCAACGGAAAGAGATAATTACATGAAGAGAATCAACGATTATATGATGAGAGAATAAGAGACCAATCACACAAATTATTACGGTTTAAAAAAACAAGGTGTAAAGAAATTTATTTCGTTAAAGATTTTGCAAAACGAATTTTGTAATGCGGTCAAAAAGGTGCAATCTGGTTTTTCCTCCGTATATACCATGATTTTTATTCGGGTAAATTTCCGAATCGTATTTTTTATTTCGGGAGATCATTTTTGAAATTAATTCGGCGGAATTCTGAAAATGTACGTTATCGTCGGCTAATCCGTGAACGATGAGGAGATTTCCTTTTAAACTGTCAATATACTCAATCGGTGTATTTTCGGCATATCCTTCAGGGTTGAGTTCAGGTGTTTGCATATATCTTTCTGTATAGATATTATCATAATATTCCCATCTTGTAACCGGGGCAACTGCAACAGCAGTTTTAAAATATTCAGCTCCTTTAGTAACAGCCATAGAAGACAAAAATCCTCCGTAGCTCCATCCGAAAATACCAACTCTATCGGAATCAACATAATTCAGAGTGCGCAGATATCTTGCAGTTTCGATAAGGTCTGCAGTTTCAAAAAATCCGAGTTTGCAGTAAACAATTTTTTTAAATTCTTCACCCCGAAATCCCGTACCCCGGCAATCAACAGAAACAACAATATATCCTTTTTGAGCCAAGTATTGATACCAGAAAAAATTTCTTCCATTCCATCTGTCAGTTACCGTTTGCGAGTTCGGTCCTCCATATATGGTCATAAAAACCGGATATTTCTTATTTTCGTCGAAGTCATAAGGTTTAATCATCCAGGCATTTAATTTCAGCGATTCGGAAGTTTCGATCTGGAAAAACCCGCATTTGGAAATTTTACAATCAGACATTAGTTCTTTTAATTTCCTATTATCTTCCAGTATTATCATCTCGTCACTGTTATTATTGCAGACAGAAAAGATGTTAGGAGTTTCAAAATTCGAATAACTATTGAGGAAGTAAAGTGATTTATTTCCAAATTTAACATTGTTAAAACCTTCCGATTGAGTAATTTTCTTTTTTCCCGTACCGTCCAAGTTAACAGAATAGAGATGTCTTACAAGGGGTGAAACTTCAGCAGAGGAATAATAAATTTTATTTTGAGAAAGAGCAACCGACTCGAGAGCATCAACATCCCATTTTCCATCAGTGATCTGATTAACAAGTAAACCATTGATATTATAAAGATACAAATGGCGGTAACCCGATTTTTCGCTTGTAATGATAAAATGCTGATTATCATCGAGGAAAACTATATTATTATTAATTTCTATATATTTGTTATTATTTTCATAATAAACAAGCCGGTTCGTATAATCAGTCGTATTAACAGAATAAATGTCCAGGCTGTTCTGCAGTCTGTTTAATCTATAGATGCAAAGATTATCGGTTTTATTTATCCATTTAATTACAGGAAAATACCTCTGCTGATACTGGTTATCAATATTTATTTTAATATTTTGAGAGTTGTTGATATTATAGACAAAAAGATCAACATTAGAATTATCATCACCCGGGCAGGGATATTTATAAGTGTAATTTTCCATATATTTTTCCTTATAGTACTGCAGAGTATAATCTTTAACATTCGATTCATTAAATTTATAGTATGCGATTTTATCGCTTTTCCCCGACCAGTTAAAAGCGACCGACAACCCGAATTCTTCTTCGTGCACCCAGTCAGGTCTGCCATTCAAGATTTCATTTTTTTTCCCGTCCGATGTTATACGGACGACACTGCCAGTTTGGATAGCGCAGTAAAACATATCATAATCCTTTACAAAAGCCAGCTTTGAGCCGTCGGGTGAGATTTGCGGTGTAATAATTTTTTTTTCGGGAATCTCAATAAGAGATTTATTTTCTAAATCATACACAAAGACATCATACAAAATAGTTCTTACTCCATCCTGCTGCAAATCAGTACAGAGCATAATATGTTTTTCGTTTTCGTCAAATTCAAAGTAAGAGATATCATAATAATCAAATCCGTATTTTTCAAAATCGCAGGAGTTAAAGATTTCGGTTTTATCCTGTCCGGTTTTACAATCATATTTATTAATACAGCAAGCATCGTTAGTATCATATTCCAGCAAATAATAATATAAGCCATCCGCGGAAAAAACAAAATTGCTTACTGTTTTGGTTAAATATTTTCCTCCGCTAAAAACATCATCAAAAACAATATTACTTTTTTCCTGCGGGTAAGAATTAATTATTAGCAGCAGAAAAAAGATTACTACAAGAACAGTATTCCTTTTCATAAAATTAATATCGGATTATTTTTTAGAAAAAATTTTCCACTGGTAAATTTTAATACCAGGTTCTTCCGACAAATAAATCACATTTCCGAAGAAGTATCGTTTTCTCCGGACAATTCAACATCTTTCAGTAATTCCGCCGCATATTCAACATCTTCAGGCATAACGAAGAACTCGACCGGTCCCGTAATCGGATTAAATCCAAGTCCAATAACTCCAACGCCGAACAGACTTTGCAAGCCTTCACTTTTTGCAAGGTACGGAATTTCAGCTTCGTCGAGAATAGATTTTACGGTAGCTACAATTGCTTCATTTCCCGCTTTAAAAACGCTAACAAGTCTTTCATTATCTTCCAGCTTTTCAACAAGATTCAATCCGTTAATTTCATCTTCAGTACTTACGAGAAATTCAATTTCTCCGGCAACAGATTCGAAATTAATTTCTTTTTTACCGCTGCCGTAAACGTCAATAATATTATCACCCGTTATCAGATACTTCAGACCGGTTTTATCGAGAAAAGATTTGAGCATTTCCGCTTTTCCGGTTTTTTTTGTCGTAAAGATTTTTACGAGATTTGATTCAGTTTGCATAATATTTTTTATTAAAATTAAATAATTATTTCAAACAAATTCAAGTTACATATTGTGACTTGGCTTTGCAAAATTGATAAGACACTATTCAAATTTGCGAATAAAAAATGAAGTTTAAATGAACATAAATAAATATATTTTTATAAAAGAAAGTTTAAAAAAACAAATATTATATTATGAGAGCATTCGTATCAATAAATTTACCTGAGGAAATAAAAGACAAACTAAATAAAATTCAATCAGAAATAAAAACATTAATAAGAGCAGACGAGAACAGGTACATTAGATGGGAAAACAGGGATAAATTTCACATGACTTTATTTTTTCTCGGAGATACAGAAGAGAAGATTCTCAACAGAATATCGGAAAAATTTGAAAGATTATCGGAAAAGCCAAATATGAAAGAGATTACATTTACAGGAAATATGATATCGGGTTTTCCAAAAGAAAACAGTTCGAGAATTATATTTGCAGGTTTGGCAAACGAAGATAACAGAGCAGATGAGCTATTCAGAGAAATTTCAGTCATACTCGAAGAAGAAGGATTTAAGGCAGACAAAAGATTTCACCCTCACATTACGCTTGCAAGAGTAAAAACGGACAGAAGAATAAATTTATCTGAAATCCGGAAGAAAATATCTACAGACATAAAATTCACAGTAAAAGAGTTTTATTTAATGGAAAGCATATTACACCCAAGGGGTTCGATATACAAAGAATTCAGGAAATTTTCACTTTCATAATGAATAGTAAATAAATTCTATAAATTTTATCTTTATTTTAATTTTACAAACTCAAATCATCAAAAAATGATAAAAATCAATGATTTAAACAAAAACATAATAAATGCAGAATATGCGGTAAGAGGACCGATAGTAATAAAGGCACAGGAACTTGAGTCACAGGGAAAAAAAATTATATACTGCAACATTGGTAATCCTCAGGCATTAAAGCAGAAGCCGTTGACATACATAAGACAGGCTCTTGCACTGTTAGAATACCCCGAATTATTGAGAAACAAGGAAACTTCAGAGCATTTTCCCAAAGACATAGCAGAAAGAGTAAAAGAGATACACAAAAGATATCCAATCGGAACAGGTGCATACTCACAAAGCGCCGGAGTACCTTTCATAAGGGAAGCAATAGCAGAGTTTATACGCAGCAGAGACGGTATAGAGACAAACAAAGACAGAATAATACTTACAGACGGAGCCAGCAAAGGAGTTCATGCAGTAATATCCGCATTAATAAAGGATAACAAAGACGGTATTTTGATTCCGATACCTCAATACCCGTTATACAGTGCAACGTTAACGTTATACGGCGGACAACAGATAGGTTACTATCTTGACGAAGATAACTCGTGGCAGTTAAACGAAGAAATCCTGAATAACAACATTGAAAAAGCAATAAAAAAGGGAATAAAGCCTGTAGGTATTGCGGTAATTAATCCCGGAAATCCGACAGGTGCGGTTTTATCTTATGACAACATAAAAATGATAATCAACTTTTCGAAGAGATACAATCTTGCAATTCTCGCCGACGAAGTATATCAGGAAAACGTATACCCCGAGGATTTGGAATTTTACTCGTTTGCAAAAGTGATGAGTGACATGGGAGAGAAAGATATAACATTATTCAGTTTTCACTCGGTTTCAAAAGGATTTTTAGGAGAATGCGGACACAGAGGCGGATATATGGAAGTCAGAAACATTCCGGAAGATGTATTTGCTCAGTTCATAAAACTTCAGTCAATAAGTCTTTGTTCAAATCTGAGCGGGCAGTTTGTTACATATTTCATGGTATTACCTCCTGCGGAGGGAGATGAAAGCCACGAATTATACATAAAAGAGCGAGACGGGATATTAAATGATTTGAAGAAAAAAGCCGAGATACTCGGAACAGGATTAAATAATATAAAGGGATTATCTGTGAGGATACCGCAGGGTGCGATGTACGCATTCGTAAAATTGGATTTACCTCATAAAAAAGGAGTTGATATTTCAAAAATGGACGAATCCGAAAGACTCGAATACGATTCAAAGAGAGATTCTGATTACTGCATGGCATTATTGGAAGAAACCGGAATTTGCGTAGTTCCCGGTTCAGGTTTCGGACAGTTACCCGGTACATTGCATTTCCGTACAACATTTTTACCTCCAAAAGACGAGATAGAAGAGTTAGTGAAAAAAATAGAATTATTTCACATCGATTATGTGAAAAAATTAATAAACGAATAAACGTAAATGGAAGAGTTCAATAAATTTTACGAGATAGTAAAGAGGTTAAGGAAAGAGTGTCCATGGGACAGAGAGCAAACGCACAAAACGCTCAGGAGATGTTTGCTGGAAGAATCCTACGAGGTACTGCACTCGATTGACGAAGACAACAAGGAAGAATTGAAAAAGGAATTAGGAGATTTACTTCTTCAGATAGTTTTTCATGCATCAATTGCAGAAGATGAAAACAGTTTTACATTAAAGGAATTAATAGAGGAAGAAACGAAAAAATTAATATACCGTCATCCGCATGTGTTCGGAGACACGATAGTATCGGGAAGCGAGGAAGTTAAAAAAAACTGGGAGCATTTTAAACTAAAAGAAGGAAGGAAATCAGTATTAAGCGGAATACCGGATACACTTCCGGCATTATTCAAAGCTTTCAGGATACAGGAAAAGGCATCTAAAGTGGGATTTGACTGGAAAGACCCGGCACCCGCTTTCGAAAAAGTAACAGAAGAGATAAACGAATTAAAGAAAAACATAGAAACAGAAAAAAGCAGAGAAGACATCGAGGATGAATTCGGAGATGTTCTTTTTTCTCTTGTTAATTATGCACGTTTAGTAAAAATAAATCCTGAAGATGCTTTAAGAAAGACAATAACGAAATTTACCGACAGATTCAGCAAGATAGAGGAATATGCTATTTTAAGCGGCAAAAATCTTGAAGAGATGACGCTCGAAGAAATGGATGAAGTATGGAACAAATCAAAAAAATAAAGTCAAGATGAAAAGAGATTATTCAACAGGAGTAATATTATACAGAAAAGAGCACGGTATAAATAAATATCTGATATTAAAACACCGTCAGGGACACTGGGCTTTTTCGAAAGGTCACGGAAAGATAAACGAAAAAAGACAAACTACTGCTTTGAGAGAACTTTTCGAAGAAACCGGAATAAAAAACGTGAATTTAATAAGCAATACGCCACTGATTGAAGAAAATTACATATTTAAAAACAGAAAGGGTGAAGAGATAATAAAGAAAGTAGAATATTTCATAGGAAAAACAGAAGAAAGCAACATAAAAACAGACAGCAAAGAAATTTCAGATTACAAATGGGCGGCATTTTCGGATGCTATTGCAACAGTAACATACAAAGAATCAAAAAGCACCTTAATTAAGGCAAACGAAATTATTTCAGAATACAACAAAAATGCAAGTATAAATAACTACTTATAAAAAAGCAAAAAGATTCCGATGAGCAGATCAAAAAATAACAAAACAGCAGGGCTGAAATTACATAAAAGCATAAACAGAAATTTCAGGCATACATACAGAATATTCTTATTTGTACTGCTATTTACATTTTACAGCACAGGCATACCTGCATCAAAAAATTACAATAAAGAGTACTTCAGGTACATACCTGTTACAACAAAGCAGGAACTGACCGAGAAAATCGATTCGATAGTAAGCACAATAAACTGCAATGTATCAATCAAAATAGCCAGTGCTTCAAAGTACGATTTGATATACGAATACAATCCGGATGCGGAAATGATACCTGCATCCATCACTAAGATAATAACTGCCTGTACTGCACTCGACAAATTGGGAACAGGTTACACATTTAACACAGTCATATTCACTGACGATAACAACTTGTCCGATGGTATAGTAAACGGTAATTTATATTTAAAAGGTTACGGTGATCCGGACCTGGAATATGCAGATTTAGTATATCTGACAAAGCAGCTTTCCGAGAAGAACATAAAAGAGGTTACGGGAAACATAATATATGATGAATCATTTTTAGACAACAAATATTACGGTCTTGCAGATTATTATAAAAACGATACAAAATTTTCGAACTGGCCTTACGTCAGTGCAATTAATTTAGACAAAAACAAAGGCGGTTATGACCCTGCATATTCAGCCGCCAAGGTAATAGCGGACGAGCTAACAAAATACGAAATAAAATTTCAGGGAATAATAATATCGGGAGTCACACCGCAAGTTCCGAATGAAATATGCCGAATAAGCAGACCGTTATTCGACGTTTTAAAAAACATGAATAAAACAAGCGATAACATGTCTGCGATTGCTGTTTTCAAGGTAACGGGCGCCGTATTCAAGTCTGTACCGGGAACTATGAGCAAGGGAGGAGAAGCGGTGATTGATTTTCTTTCATCGACAGGCATCAGCAGGAACAAGTATGAAATAATTGAAGGTTCGGGGTTATCAAGATATAATATGGTTACATCCGGTTCATTAATCCAGCTTTTAAAATATATGTATGACCAGGAAAAGTTATTTGATTATTTTCTTTATTCACTTGCAATAGCAGGAGTTGACGGAACATTAAAAGACCGAATGAAAAACACAGAGGCAGAAAAAAACGTATATGCAAAAACGGGTACATTAAATTCGGTAAGCACTTTAGCAGGTTACAGTATTACACGAGACAACGAGTTGATGATTTTTTACATAACAATGAACGGGTTTTCGGGAAATGCATTAAACATCAGAAAAAAGCAAGATACCATGTGCGAAATAATATGTTCATTTTCAAGGAATTAGGCAAATGCAAACAAAGGAACAGGAAAAACATACATCAGGCAGCGACCTGGATGAAATAAAGAAGTTAATTCTTTACAATTCACAGCATATATGGGATGATGTCATCTATCAACTGCGAAAAGCAACGGGTTATGACATATTACATTGCGAACAAATTGCAATGATTGCACATACAAAAGGAAAAGCCATAGTAAAAACCGGAGAATACGAGGAATTGTATAAGATTGAAAAAGTATTAAAGGAGATAAATTTAATTACAGAGATACAGTAAGAAACTCCGAAGCGTTAATTGAGGAATAGTTTTTTGAGAAGGGATTTATTCGAATACAGAGTTTTTTCAGAGCGGAATAAAAGCAAACAACAGGAAATCAGACAGAAATGGAATTTAAGCTTGAAGCTCCATATAATCCAACAGGTGACCAGCCAAGAGCCATAGCTGAACTCACCGAAGGTATATTAAAGAAAATAAAGCATCAGGTATTTTTAGGAGTTACAGGTTCAGGCAAGACATATTCTATTTCGAACGTAATACAAAATGCAGGTAGACCGGTACTTGTAATGTCTCACAATAAAACGCTGGCGGCACAGCTTTACGGAGAGTTCAAGAGATTTTTCCCGGGTAACAGAGTAGAATTTTTTGTTTCTTATTACGATTATTATCAACCCGAAGCATACATTCCTTCGACAGACACATACATAGCAAAAGACCTATCGATAAACGAAGAAATAGACCGTTTAAGGTTGCGTGCAACATCTGCAATTCTCGAAGGCAGGAAGGATGTAATTATTGTTTCATCGGTAAGCTGCATATACGGAATCGGAGCCCCCGAAGAGTATGCAGAACAGGTACTGATTTTAAAAAAAGGGCAGGAGATATCGAGAAAGAAGTTATTGTCGAAGCTTGTTGATATACATTACGTCCGAAACGATTTTGATTTTAAGAGAGGAACATTCAGAGTTCGGGGAGATTTAATAGAAGTAATACCGGCATATGAAGATGAAACCGGAATCAGGATAGAGCTTTATGAAAACAGGATAGAAAGTTTAAGTTACATAAATCGGGCAGACGGAAAAATAACGGGCAGAGACGAAAGCATAGCGTTATATCCCGCAAAATACTTCGTAACAAATCAGAACAAAATAAAAAAAGCAATTGAAACCATACAAACTGAACTTAAAGAAAGGACCAATTACTTTATATCAAAGAACCAATTAATAGAGGCACACAGAATAGAGCAGAGGACAAATTTCGATATAGAAATGATAAAAGAAATCGGATATTGTTCAGGGATAGAGAATTATTCAAGGCACATTGACGGAAGATCTGCGGGTTCCCGTCCAGCATGTTTATTTGATTATTTTCCAAAAGATTATCTGCTTATAATAGATGAATCTCACGTAACGATACCTCAAATAAGGGGGATGTATAACGGGGACAGGATGCGAAAAAAAACACTTGTGGAGCACGGATTCAGATTGCCGTCGGCACTGGACAACAGGCCAATGACATTTGAAGAATGGGAATCGATGATAAATCAAGTAATATATATGGGAGCGACTCCCGGGGATTACGAGCTGGAGAAAAGCGGAGGAGCAATAGTAGAGCAGATAATAAGACCGACAGGATTAATAGACCCGGAAATTCAGGTCAGACCGATAAAAAATCAGATAGATAATTTAATCAACGAAATCAGGATACGCGCAAAGAAGAAGGAAAGAACTTTAGTAACGACATTAACAAAAAGGATGAGTGAAGATTTAACCGATTATTTCAAGGGGATAGGGATAAAGGTAAAATATCTTCATTCCGAAATCGATACACTTGACAGAATAGACATACTAAGAGGTTTAAGACTTGGTGATTTTGATGTGTTGGTCGGGGTAAATTTATTAAGAGAAGGATTAGATTTACCGGAGGTTTCTCTTGTTGCAATACTTGATGCGGACAAGGAAGGATTTTTAAGGTCAGAGAAATCACTGCTGCAAACAGCCGGAAGAACAGCGCGAAACGTAAACGGGCTTGTGATAATGTATGCCGACAAGCTCACCGAATCGATGTCAAAGGTAATACAGGAAACTGACCGGCGGCGGAAGATACAGCTTGAATACAACAAGAAGAACAACATCAAGCCAAAGACGATATACAAATCATTTGAAGAAATCATGTCAACAACGATTGTAGCAGATTCAAAAGCAAAATCAGACACAAGGAAAAAGAGGATTGAAGCAGAAAGTAATTATTTAAGCATGATAAACGACCCGATATATAAGAACATCACCCCCGAGCAGAAAAAAGATTTAATAGATCAGATGAGAACCGAAATGATAAAAGCGGCAAAAGATTTAGAATTTGAGAGAGCCGCAGAGTTAAGAGACGAAATAGCAAGACTTGAAAGTTTAAGCAAAAAGAGATAAATTATACAAAAGGAATAAATACACCAAACGGTAACGGCAATCAAAAACGGAACAGCGGGAAACATACTGAAAGAATGATACGAGATGAACAAGACGAAGAAAATGAATAAGTAATAAAAATAAAGAAAAAAAGATGAAATATTTTTGGATAATAATTTTTATCTGTATTTTACTGCCAGAAAGTTTATTCGGAATAAACGTAGAAGGAAGGGTCATTGACGAGAAATATTTTCCTGTCCCGTTTATTACAGTGTCGGCTTCATCAGGGCAGACGGCAAAAACAGATAAAAACGGTAATTTTCTATTAAAAGATTTAAAGACACCCTACAAGCTTTTTTTATACGACTTTTCAAACTCCACAGGGATAGTTTACAATGATTTAAGCATTTCAAAACCCGAATTAATTTTTTTCGGATACAATTCTTCAAAAGACATAAACACAGAGATATTAAAAGTAGAATTTCCACAGATGGGTCCCGGAAAATCGGCAATACTTAAGTTTATAAGCGACAAAATTTTTTATTGTAAAGATTCTTACATTTCGTCCGGGGAAAAGATAAAACATTTAGTAGTTGAATGGCCGTCTACGGCAAACAGTATAACAGGAAGAGTAATAATAATTGAAAAGACGCAGACAAAATACTTAAAATACAGGGAAAAGACAGTAAGTGTAATTAAAGACTTTTATCCTCAAACAGTAATTTTCGACAGTCTTACATACAGCAGCGAATTAGGAAATTCTTTTCTGACGTTATATTTACCGTCGACCGAAGCGGACAGAAAAGGATTTTCAGTATACGGAGATTTTTTATCGATGCACAGAAACGCAGAAATATTATTGGACAGCACGTTAGGAAATATATTCACAATAAAAGTACCGGTTCCTTTGAATCTACCATTCGGATTCAGGTTAAAAGTATCGGGATTCAGTTACAACAAATACAATTCAGGTTTTGTGACTTATGATTACAGCTATCCTAATTCCATAGTTAATTTAACAAGCGAGGAACCGCCCGTACTTTTAGCTCCTCAGGACAGATATTACTGGGTAAACAATTCCACAATATTCAGTTATGAGAGAGGTTCGGGGTCAGGTGTTTTCGTTGTAAATTTTCATTGTTTCGACCCTGCAGGAGATTTTTATATTGTCACTCAGGATATTGACATAAGATTTCCGATGAATATATCAAACGGAATATTAAGCGGTGTTGAATACAGCTGGCAAGTCAACAAATATCTGTCTTTCACTTCGGTTAACGACTTTGTCAGGGAGAGGAAGTTTGTTAATGACATCGGATACAATGCCATTTTATATTCAGAGATGAGGACATTCCGGACAAAGCCATATTGATGTTCACGGGGTGAAAACATACGTTAATAAGAAAAAATCCAAACACTAATACTAAAGAAGAGTAAATCTCCACGCATTTAGCAATTTGAATTTATTTCAATATCTCATAGTTAATATGTTGATAGAAATAAAATTTTAAGAATACCCTGTTTTCAGAAAGTTTTTATCTTTTTTCCAATTCTTTCTGACTTTAACAAATATTTTCAGATAAACTTTTTTAGAAAGGAAATTTTCTATATCAGACCTTGCGGATTCACCGAGTTTCCTTAGAGATTCTCCCCTTTTGCCGATGATTATGGCTTTTTGTGATTCCCTTTCAACAATAATTTCCGCTTCTATATAATCCTTTTTTTCTTTTCTTTCTTTAAAATCTGTTATATTCACAAACACACTATAGGGAATTTCTTCTTTGAATTGTTCAAGCACTTTTTGTCTGATAATTTCCGAAACGAAGAACCTTTCGGTTTTATCCGTTAATGTTTCCCTGTCAAAAAGAAATTCCGACTCGTCGAGGTATTTAACAATAACTTTTTTTAATTCATCAATATTATAATTATTCTTTGCTGATACCGGCACTATTTCTGCAAATCCGCCCACAGATAAATCGGTTTCCTTTTGATATTTTTCTATGATTTCCAGAATTTCCTCTTTAGTTTTTAAGTCAATTTTATTTAAAACAAGAATCAGAGGAATACTGTTAAATTCGGTTTTTAATCTATTTTTCAGTTGATTTCCAATATTTTGTTCTACAGTTGTACAATCCGATACATAAATAATTACATCAGCGCTTTTGACGGCAGTAACAATTTCTTTCAGCATGAACTTATGCAATTCATACTTCGGGTCAAGCAGACCGGGTGTATCAGTAAAAATTATCTGGTAATTATCTTCAGTTAAAATGCCGAGAATTTTATTTCTTGTAGTTTGTGCTTTTCTGGTAACAATTGAAAGATTATAACCGAGAATTGAATTCATCAATGTAGATTTACCGCAATTCGGTTTTCCAATCAATACAGCAAACCCGCATTTTGTATTTAGGTTATTCATATAGATTAATCAGCGGATGATTTTTACTTGTTCCGGATTATTAATTATTATCTGCGGTTTTCCCCTATATTCGCTTATTTTTCCTTTAACTTCTATATATTTATTCTTAAAATCCTCTATGTTTTCAAACTTATTAAAATCAGATGCAAATATTGTTCCGGTAAACGGATTTTCCGGATATTTCTTATCAAAATTCAAATATGCAACTTTTTCCCTGACCGCAACGTCTGCAACAAAGCCGTAAACCGTAACATATTTTCCGATATACTCCGATGCCTGAGAGGGAGAAATTTTTTCAATATTATCTTTCGCATTATAATTTTTATTTCCCTGTTCTTTTTGTGTTTCAGTACCTTCAGAATTTTTCTGTGAACCGTCAGTTTGCTGATTTTTTAAAACCGATTCATTTTTTTGTTCGATTTTTTCTTTTTCCGTTTCCTTTTGCTGATACTCCTTTTTTCCACAGGAAACAGACAGTAGACCAATGAAAATAAAAATTATTACAGGAAATAATATATTTTTGTTAAAGTTCATTTATTTTTTTGTTCATTAATTTTCTTATTAACTTCGTCCAGAAATATTTTAGCATCCTTATTATACTTAGAGCCTGATTTTACGACATATTCCAGATCCTGTTTAGCGTTTACCCATTTTTCGAGAAATTTATACGCCATTCCTCTATAGAAATAAGCTTCAACGAGATTTTTATTATTATTAAGTGCTTTTGTAAAATCCTGCACAGAAATATCAAAATCCCCGTTCGCATACCTTACGATACCGCGGTAGAGAAAAGCTTCGGCATAATTAGGGTTTTGTTCAAGAGCTTTATTAAAATCATCCATTGCATTTTCATTATCACCGGACAGGTAATAGGCATAACCTCTGTTGTTATAAGCTTCGGGAAAAAAAACTTTTGACTTAATAGCTTTGGAAAAATTATTAATTGCCTGAGTATTCAAATTATTTCTCATATTTATGAGTCCAAGCATATTATAAGCCATAGCATAGGTGCTGTCGAGTGCAATTGCCGCATTAAAATCTTTTGTAGCTTCGGGGAATTTAAACAAAGAATAATAAGACAGACCTCTTTTAAAAAACACATCGGGATTCTTATCGGACATTTCAACGTATTTATCAAGTAACTTAATTGCATCAACAAATCTGCCATAACGCATAGCCGTATCTGCACGGGCAAGGCATTCGACAGGCGTAAGTTCCTGAGCAAAGATATTTACTGATATAAATATAAAAAATAACAAAATAATAAATTTTTTCATTGCTGTTTCTTTTTAATTTCATCCATAATTTGAAAAAGATTTGATTTATAATTATGATCCAATTGTATTGCTGTATTAAAATCATTCATTGCTTCCTGATATTTTGTCAGTGCACTATAAGTATAACCTCTTTTAACGTATAATTCAGCATAATAACCGTTTAACTCAATTGCCCTGTTAAAATCTACAAGAGCATCTTCATATTTTCTCATAATATATAGTAAGTCTCCTCTATACATAAAAGTTTCATAATTCAGGTTATTAAGGTTCAGGCTTAAATCAAAATCTTTCAAAGCCAAATCATACTCGGTCTGAAAAAAACGAACTAATCCTCTTAACTTATAAACATCAGGATGATTCGGATTAATCTGAGCAGCATGATTTAAATCGCTTAATGCCGGTGAATACTCTTTCATTTTAATATATGTTTCGGCTCTATTTAAATAAGAATGAATATTATACATATCATATTGAACAGCCAGATTAAAATCACTTATTGCATCGTCATAGTATCCCTGCAGCATATAAACCGTACCCCTACCGAGATAAGCCATAGCGTTTGAAATATTTATTCTGATTGCTTCGGTATAATCACTTAATGCCTCGTCGTATTTTTTCATTAGCATATATGCCGTTCCTCTTCTTTCATGTACAAGAGATAAATTCGGATAGCCCTTGAGACATTCGGTGTAATAGTATACAGCCTGTTCATATTCCCTTGCATTAAGGTAGCCGGTTGCCATTCTATAGAACTGTTCCGGTGTATCCTGTGCAAGCAGTGAAGAGTGAATGAGGAAAGGTAGTATCAGAAGTAATAAAAAAATAAAAATTTTCATAGTTGTTATTTCAATTTTGATTTTGCCTCATCAAGGTACTTTTGCACCTGTCCTTTATACTCGGGATTAAGCATAAGTCCGTATTCAATATCTTGTATTGCTTTTTCATACTCTTCAAGATAAAGATATGAAATTCCTCTCCGGCAATATGCTTCTGCATTTTTTGGGTCGACAGAAAGTGCTTTATTATAGTATTCTATAGCTTTGATATAATTACCTATTTCACGATACATTGCACCCAATGCATTGATATTATCTGTTTTCTCGGGTGCCAGTTCATAAGCTTTTTCAATTTCGTTAAATGCCATAAGCGTATCTTTAAGATAATAGTAATAAATTGCACCTCTGTTTCTATAAGCTTCGGCGTATTCCGGATTAATTTCTAAGCTTTTATTAATAAGAGTAAGTGCTTTTTCAAAGTCACCGGTTTGTGCGATCATTGCAGCATATGAGTTTAACGTATTAACATTAAATGAGTCAATTTCGAGTGATTTTTCAAAATCTTTAATTGATTCTCCGGTATTATTCATATACATATACAAAACCGCTCTGGTAGTATACGCGCCCGCATTCAACGGATTCAAGGTTAAAGCTTTATTTACATCATCAAAACTTTCATTATATTTTCGCAACAAAAGAAAGGCGCTTGCTCTTGAATGGTATACAGATGCACTATCAGGGCAGAGCAGGATATAATCGGAAAAATATTCAACTGCTTTTTGATAATCGCCATTTTTCATTGCTTCGTTTCCGAGATTTAATATCTCCTCACTTTTATCCTGAGGAAAAAGAATCGAAGGAATTAAAAGCAGAAACAACACAGCGCATAAATTCACATAGTTTCCCGTCAGGAAAATAAAAAATCCGCAGTTATTTTTCTTTTTCATATATTATTAGTTTTTATTACGTTTACAAAAGTTACACAATATAGTGAGCATCCGGAAAAGCAGATAATTTCAACAAGGCAATCATCAATAATTATCAATTTGTGCTCTTTGCAATTTACCCGAATAATCGATATAGACAGCTTTCCATTCGGTATAGAAATCATAAACAGTCCAGCCGCCTTCTCTGTGTCCATTGCCTGTTGCTTTAACGCCGCCGAAGGGCATATGAGCTTCTGCACCGATTGTTGCACCGTTTATATATGTAATTCCTGCCTGTATATCCCTTACGGCTTTAAAAGCATCGTTCACATTATTTGTAAATATACTCGAGGATAGACCATATTCAGTATTATTTAAAATTTTGATTGCGTCATCGAGGTCACGGCATTTAATAACAGATAGAACAGGTCCGAAGATTTCCTCTTTTGCAATTCTCATTTCAGGGGTCACTTCAATAAATATAGTAGGTTTAAAGAACCATCCTTTAGCAAGGTCGCCGTCCTCGGCACGTTTTCCGCCGCAGCACAATTTAGCTTTATCTTCGTTTAATCCCACATTTACATAATATTCAACTGTTTCTCTTTGCTGTTCACTAACACAAGGTCCGACGTCTACATTTTCATTATTTCCGTATCCGAGTCTCAGTTTACTTGTTTTTTCCGTAAGTCTTGTCACAAACATATCATAAATATCCTTGTGTAATATTAATCTTGAGGTTGCGGTACATCTTTGTCCTGTAGTACCAAACGCTCCCCACAAAACGGCATCGAGAGCCAGGTCCATATTAGCATCAGGCATAACGATTTGAGCATTTTTTCCTCCGAGTTCAAGTGAGACTCTTTTAAGTTCTCTGCCGCCCACTTCATTAATTCTTTTACCGACTTCGGTCGAACCGGTAAATGAAATCAAGTTAATATCTTTATCTGCAAGAAAAGCTTCGCCCACAACTCTTCCGCTTCCATGTACGAGATTAACAACTCCCGGGATATAATCTTTTCCGAGTACTTCTTTCATAGCGGTATCTATTATATGTATCAGTGTATTTGCGGTTTTCGGAGTTAATTCAGCAGGTTTAAAGACAACCGTATTTCCGCACACAAGTGCGGGAAAAATCTTCCAGGTTGGTATTGCCATCGGGAAGTTCCACGGTGTAATAATCCCCGCAACACCCACAGGCATACGAAAACTCAAATTCATTTTATTATTTAATTCACTCGGGGCATTCATTCCGAACAATCTTCTTCCTTCAGAAGCTGCATAGTATGCGGTGTCTATACCTTCCTGTGTATCACCTTTTGTTTCGGCATTTACTTTTCCCATTTCACGCGTCATTTCAAATGCTATTTCGTTTTTTCTTTCCGTCATTAGGTCACCGACAACTTTCAAAACATCTCCTCTTTTGGGTGCCGGAACCAGCCGCCATTTTTCAAATGCTTTTTTAGCGGACTGAACAGCTTCTTTCACGTCTTTAACGGTAGATTTCGGAAAAAGTCCTATTAAATCTTCTTTCCAGTTTGCAGGATTTCTATTTTCTGAAAATTCACCGCTATCGGAATATTTCCATTCTCCGTTTATAAAATTTTGGAATTTTTCTGACATTTTTTAATCTCCTATTTTTTATTTTTTCAACAGCTACAGATATTTGTAATAATCAAGATAACAATTCAGTTAATATTAATAAATTAAAAAATTTTTCGTTTTATTTAAAACAAAAAGATTATCCGTTATCATCCGGAAGGTTCTTCTACATAATACACAGAAGCAGCTTCAATTGCATCAATAATTTGCTGATAACCCGTACATCGGCACAAATTTCCTCTTAAGGCATATCTAATTTCGTTTCTTGAGGGTTTCGGATTTTTCAATAAGTAAGCATGAGCGGTAAGAATCATTCCGGGTGTACAGTAACCGCACTGAACAGCACCATAACCGATAAAAGCCTGCTGAAGCGGATGAAGAGTTCCGTCTGATTCAGCCATTCCTTCAATAGTCAATATTTTTTTACCGATAACATCTTTAACTTTTTTAAAACAAATTTTATTAATCTGGTTATCAACCAAAACCGCGCAGGCACCGCAGGCACCTGAATCACAGGCATTTTTTACGCCAGTCAGATTCATATCTTCTCTCAGAAACTCGATTAGTTTTTTTTCAAGTTTATTTTCCGGGATGTTAACTTTTTGGTTATTTAAATATATGAAATCCATATTATTAGTTGATTTATTTTTTATTTACAGAGTCTTTAATGTTTTTATCACCCTCGAACATAACCGGTAATTTGTAATACCTGATACCGGTTGCATTATAGATTGCATTTGCAACAGCGGGTGCCATCAGTTCATTTGCAGGTTCTCCTATTCCTTTAGCTCCGGAAGTTGAAGTCGGGTCATTATTTTCAACGATAAGTGCTTTCATTTCTGGTAAATCGACGGAACGCGGTACATGGTAGGATGTTAAGTTCAAATTTTCTATTCTTCCGTTTTTAATTTTAATTTTTTCAAATAATCCATAACCGATGCCCATTGCCATTCCTCCATAAAATTGTCCTCTGAGCATACCCGGATTTATTTCTTTTCCCACGTCATGAACCGCAACAGCATTTAGCAATTTCACTTTGCCCGTTTTTTTATTAACAATCAATTCAATTGCCTGCGCCCCATATACATAAGTAAAATATGGATTTCCCTGTCCTGTTTCTTCGTTCCAATCAATCATCGGTGGTGTAAAAACGCCAAAGGAATAAGGGTATACCCGTTTTTCATACATAACGGATATTGCTTCTTCAAAAGTAATTGACTTTCCGTCAATGCCAAGAATTTTTCCATCTTTAAAAATCAGATTTTTATCTGCACCGGAATTCAAAATATTTCCAATGACATCAGTAATTTTTTCTTTAAGTATTTTTGCAGCATTGACTACAGCACTTGTACCGAGCAATGTTCCTCTTGATGCTACAGTAGTGCCTCCGTCCGGAATGGTTGAAGTTGAAGGTCTTCTATACCTGATTTTTTCTTTCGGTATTCCCAATTCTCCGGAAAGGCACAGAATCATAGCGGATTCAGCACCCTGACCATTTTCATGTATTCCGGTTTCAAGAAGGACAGAGCCGTCTTTTTGAACATTGATTATTGCAGAATTAAAGTCAACACCTTCTGCTCCGATGCTCATTCCCCTATAACACATTGCCAATCCAACACCATACAATTCGTCGGAATCAGATTTTCCAAAGGAACATTTACGGTATTTATTGAAGTAATCAAAGTTTTCAATCAGCGTATCGAGAACCTGTTCCATACTTACGATATGGTTATTCAAGACCTGTCCAGTAATGGTAGTACTATTTTGTCTTACCACATTTTTCTTTCTCAATCCGATGGATGAAATTTTTAACTTTGAAGCAGCAATTTCCATCACAGATTCGATAACAAAATTCATTTGCGGCGAGCCGAATCCCCTCATTGCTCCCGTAACTACGTTATTTGTATAAACTCCGTAAGTATCACAGTGTACATTATCCACCACATAAGGACCGCAGCATTGAACCGTAGAGCGCCATGTTACCCATGGAGTTACCGAGCAATATGCTCCGCCATCGGCAATAATTTTACAACGGACAGCATTGATTTTTCCATCACGTGACAGTCCCATTTTATAATAAACTTTATAGGGATGTCGTTTATAACTTTCTCTTACAGACCAGTCTCTTCTATAAGAAATTTTAACAGGTTTTCCTGTAATTTTAGCAGCGAGTGCAGCTCTTGCGCATATAATTGCAGCTGTATCATCCTTTCCGCCGAATCCGCCTCCCATAGGTGTACCTATAACTTCAACTTCCGACAAATCTACGCCCAGAACAGCGGCAACAAATCTTCTGGTACTGAACGGGTGCTGCATACTGCCATAAACTTCCATAACACCGTCCTGCCTCAGGGTACAGACAGCTGCTTCAGTTTCCATATAGGCATGCTCTACAAATTGTGTCTCAAATTTTTCTTCAATTATTATGTCAGATTGTTTGAAACCTTCTTCCACATTTCCTCTTCTGATTTTATGATGATTGATAACATTAGTACCATGGTTTTCATGAACAAAAACTTCATTTTTCATTGCTTCTTCCGCATCTAAAACGGGGGAAATTTCTTCAGCCGTAACTTCAACAAGTCTTGATGCTTCGAGAGCAAGCTCTCTTGAGGAAGCAACAATCAAAGCAACTACATCTCCATTATATCTTATTTTATCATCGGCAAAGATTCTGAAATCCTTTATTATCTGACCATATCTATTAGTTCCGGGTACATCTTTACAGGTTAGAACTCTTACGACTCCCGTTGCTTGTTGTGCCTTCTCTGTCTTGATATCGAGAATTTTAGCATGCACAAAATCCGAATAGACGGGTACTCCGTATAGCATATCATACTGCTTTATATCGTCCGTATATTTAGCTTTTCCGGTTACTTTTGCATAGGCATCATTCCGCCAGTATTTTGGATTATCTTTCATAATATTAGTTTATTTAAACCACATACTAAAGTATTCAGGTATTAGTCCAATAAAAAATTTAGGATTCTTTTTAATCATTCTGAAAGTTTTTCCGCTGAACAGTGTATATTTTACATCAAGAATATTTCTTAAATCAAATAATTCTTTATCAGTCAGATATTTAGTTTTAATATTCGCATCATAGCCGTTATAACTCGAAAAGTCATCAATATTTGTAATAAAATTATTTTTTAAAAGTTCTGTTCTTATTTCTGTTTGCGGATAGGGTGTCAGTATACTAAAAATAGGTATATCTACTCCGATTTTTTTTGCATAGTTAAAATTTTCGATAATTGATTCTTTCGAGTCATCAGGGTAGCCAAAGACAAAACCCCCGAGAACAATCGCACCAAGTTTACGGATTTCTTTTACAATATCCTCCACATCTTCATTCTTAAATTGTTTTATTTTATTCATTGATGCCAGTCCGTCATCATAGACCGACTCAATTCCGAGGTATATCCAGGTCATTCCCGCTTTCACCATTTTTTGAGGCAAGTCAGGATTTTGTTTAATTCCTCTTACACTTGCCTGCACGAAATATTTTAAATCATTAAGTCCGTTATCAATTATAGCTTCGCAAAGATGTCCATATCTTTTACCGTCACTTGTAATATTATCATCGGACAAAAAAACTGCCTTAGCTCCTCTGGATTTAACGATTTTCAAGTCCTGAATAACTCTTTCGATGCTGTAGTTTCTCAAACTTCTTCCATACATAGAAGTAATACTGCAGAAATTACAATCAAAAACACAACCTCTGCTTGTTTCGACCGCATCAGCTGGATAACCAAACAAATGAAAACCTTTGTTTAAGATTCTGATATCTCTTGCAGGCAATTTTAATTCATCAAGGTTTGTGTTTTTTTCCGGTATATTACTATCATAAATATTACCATTTTTCTTATATGACAATCCTTGAATATTATGTATATCATTACTAAAGTCAAGTCCGTCAGATAAAGATTTAACCAGAAGATTGAAAGTCTTTTCTCCTTCCCCTTTAATAAGGTAATCAAAAAATTTTATATCTTCGCTTTCCAGTATTTTTTTATAATTTGTAGTCGGACAATATCCGCCGAAAACCGTAATAATATTCTTGTTTATTTTCTTAGTAATTTCCGCAAGTGATTTAACTTCCTTATATTGAAAAATCATACCGCTAAATCCGACGATATCGGGTTTATATTGAATCAGCACTCTTTCGAAAACCTTCAACGGATTTTTCTCTGCAACTATTAAGTCCAATATTTTCACATCTGCCAATCCGTTTTCAAGATTTGCTGCAATTGAACCCAAGCCAATGTTCGGAATTTTTAAAATCCTGTCATAAGCAAATATTGATTTATGGTTATTTACGAGTAATATTTTTTTCATAATAATTCATTATAAGACAAACATTTTCCGGAAAAATTATGGGGGTCGGACAAGGAGTTATTTTCCACAATTTTTTTTCCTCTCAGAAAAACATATTTCAGGATTAAATTTCCGTTAAATTCTTCGTAAGGTTCATAGACATCCGACAAACTAGAAACAAGTTTATAATTTTTATTTGTTATTTCAAAGACGGAAACATCCGCATCCGAGCCTTTTTTCAGGGTACCTTTCTGCGGATAGATTCCACAAATTGAAGCAGGATTTTTAGACAGCTTCAGAGAAATTTCCGAAAATGCTTTCATATAATCGTTTTGAAACAGTTTAAGAATCAAATTCCCAAGCACACCTATACCGGGTAAGCCTGACGGAATCAGTCTGATATCATTTGCATATATTTTCTTATCTTTTTTCAGAAAGGGGCAATGGTCTGAGGCATAAACATCAAACAAACCGTTTACTGCTCTGTTTTTCAATTCCATGATAGTTTGAACGTCACGCAGCGGGGGTGTACAAAAATACCTAAATCCATTTTTACCTTTCAAATAATTTTCATCTAAAAATAAGTATTGAGGACAGGTTTCGACGGTAACAGGAATTTTATTTTTATTTTTGTATATATATTCCGCACCCTCCACTGTTGAAATGTGAACTATGTGAATCTTGCAGTGATTTTCCAAAGCAAGCTCTACAATTTTTTTAACTGCTGTTACCTCTGCTTTTGCAGGTCTCAATAACGTATGTGTAAAAGTATTCTTAAAATCAGGATTTTTCAAAACTGAGCTTAAAATTGTTTCATCATCTTCGCAATGTATTAAAAAAGAAATATTCCGATTATTAAACAAATTGAAAAACATCTTAATTTGTTCATAACTCGAACAGATTCCGGCTTTTTTGTATGTGGTATACAGTTTCAATGTTTTAATACCAATTTCCATCATTTGATTTACCTCATCAACTTTTTTCCGGTTAATTTTTCCATTATCATCGAAAATCAGGGGGGTCAGATGCCAGAAGTAATCAGAGTAACTATTATTAAATGATTTTTTAATTGTTCTATCATAACAATTAACTAATGTTGATTTAGTTGTGTCTTTTACAAAATCTCTCAACGAATTTTCCGATTCAGTAATAAATGTTCCAAGTGTTGTTATACCGTTCAAGACAGCGATTTTGCTGCCTGAGATATAAGTATCAGCCGTATAAAAATCACCTGCCCAGTCGTCAAGGTGAGTATGCATATCAATTAATCCCGGGAGTACAAAACAGTTACTAACATCAAAAGATGGAATTTCAAGATTGTCAAACATTCCCATATCGAGTATTTTTCCGTCTTCAATCAGTATATCAGATTTATTTACAGGAAGAGTTTTTCCTTCGGATATTACAGAACCATTTTTCAGAATAAATCGGTTCATTTCGTATCTACTTTCCGATAATTTCCGATAACCTGTGAAATATTTTTGAAGCCGCTACCGGTTACAAGCATAACTATCTGTTCACTTTGATTAACATCATAATTTTCTTTATTCTCAGATATTTTTTTCAAAGCTGCGACTACGGCTGAACTTGAGGGTTCTGCAAACACACCGGTTGTTCGTGCAAGAATTATTTGACTTTCAAGAATTTCGTCATCGCTTACGATAACAGAAAATCCACCGGATTCCGTAACAGCTTCTTTTGCCAGATAAGCATTTGCGGGACATTTAACCGATATCGAATCTGCGATTGTTTGCGGATTTTCGGCATTTTTATACTTTCCGGTTACAATAAAATTATGAATTGCATTTGAGTTTTCAGACTGTACACAAATCAATTTCGGTATTTTCCCGGTTAATCCCGACTTTTTTAAATCATAAAATGCTTTATAAATTCCTCTGATTACGACACCATCACCGACGGGTATAACAATAACATCAGGTAACTTAAAATTATTCTGCACAAAAATTTCGATTCCGGCAGTTTTTTTTCCTTCGATTGTCAGAGGGTTATAGGCAGTATTGCGATTTAATCCTCCTTTTTCCTCAGTATATACCAAAGATAACTCATAGGCATCGTCATAAATACCGGAAACTTTCGTTACTTCAGCTCCGTAAAGTTTCAACAAATACATTTTTTCTTCAGAAATACTTTCAGGAACAAAGATAACGGCTTTTTTACCTGCCACTGCACACACAGCTGCGAGTGAACCAGCCGCATTACCAGTTGACGCGGTTACAATTACGTTTTCATTAATTCTATTTGCTTCTGCAATAACAAGAAAAGATGCTCTATCTTTTAGAGAGCCGCTTGGATTACAAACATCATTTTTGATCCACAAATTATTAAAACCAAAATTTTTATCCGACCCGGCGATACGAAAAAAAGGTGTATTTCCGTAAGCAAAATCCGGAAAGAATTTTTTTTCGACAGCACAAAACAAATTCCAGTCCGGTTTCGTAATATCAAATTCTTTTTTTATATATTCGTAATCAAATTCAGCTTCCAGAACTCCCGGCAAAGGGATTCCGGGTTTATATTTTTCTCCGCATACAGGACACAGATATTTTACTTCATTTCTTTTATAAGTTTTACTACAAGCCGAACATTTAAAATAAAACATAACTAAAGTCAGGTTAGAACTTATTATAATGAACTTTTGAAAAATCAAATTTATCTTTTACCGGTTTTTCTTCGGCAGGATATCCAAGAGAAATAACGCACAGAGGAATAACATTATCGGGTATATTCAGAAGTTTTTTTATTCCTTCAACTCTATCTTCTCTCGGATAGACGCCGAGCCAGACCGAGCCGATATCTTTTTCCGCAGCTCTAATTAATATATTCATGGTAGCAGCAGAACAATCCTGAACCCAGTATCCTTTATGATATTCTTTTTCAAGGTCTCCGCATACAACTATTGCAGCTGATGCTTCGTTCAACATAGCAGAGTACGGGTGGATTTTGGGAATTTCTTTAATTAATTCTTTATCCGTCAGCAGTATAAAATGCCATGGTTGCTGATTACCGGCAGAAGGTGCCGCAAGTCCTGCTTTAAGCAGGTCTTCGAGATCTTCTTTCGTTATTTCCTGAGAAGTATATTTTCTTATACTTCTTCTTTTAAAAACACCGCTCATAACTTAATTAAAGCCAGGCAAATTTAAATTATAAACAAAAGCTGCGTAAAATGCTGCAGCATCTTTTAACTGAGAAACATCACAATACTCATTTGGAGCGTGCGCAAAAATTTCGTTACCCGGTCCAAATCCAATACAAGGAATACCGAACATCCCCGCTATCGCTACCCCGTTTGTACTAAAAGTCCATTTGTCAATTATCGGTTCTTTATTAAAGATATTTTTATAAGTACTTACTGCTTTTTTCAAATATTCCGAATTTTTTACCGACGTAAGATCAAGTTTCCATGTCGGAAAATATTTATCCGAAGGATAAACAAGTTCGGTATAAGCAGGCTGGTTATATTTCAGGACTTCAATTTCCGCTTCGGGATATCCTGCAAATTCAACACATGATTTAATTTCATTCAGGACAGTATCTGCGGTTTCACCGTAAGTTAATCTTCTATCGAGAATTATTTCGGCGCTGTCAGGAACAGCACACAAAGAAGGAGAGGAAGACGATACAAATGTTACGGTTACAGTACCCTTTCCCAAAAAATCATCACTTGGTAGTACAGGATTTAACTTCTCAATTTCGTTAATAATTTTAGAAATCTTATAGACGGCATTATCTCCTCTTTCGGGAGCAGAGCCATGGCTGCTTTTTCCTGAAATTTTAATTTTAATTTCCATTCTGCCCCTTTGACCAATAAAGATGCCCATATTAGTCGGTTCGGTAATAATAACAAGTTCAGGTTTAATTTTATTTTCTTTTATAATATATTGCCAGCATAAGCCGTCACAATCCTCTTCCATAACAGTACCGGTAAACAAAATCGAATATTTGTTGTTCAATTCAAGTTCTTTTATAATTTTTCCCGCATAAATCATAGAGGCGAGTCCGCTTTTCTGATCGGCAGTCCCCCTGCCAAAAATTTTTTTATTTTTAATAACAGGAGTAAAAGGATCCGTATTCCACTGTGTCAAGTCTCCGGAATAAACAGTATCTATATGAGCATCAAATGCAATAATACTCTGCCCATTCCCTATTCTGCCAATAATATTTCCCAGATTATCAATTTTAATTTCATCAAAGTTAAGTTTTTTCATCTCATCATTAATTACTTCAACCACCTGTTTTTCTTTTCCCGAAAATGATGGAACACTAACTAAATCCGATAAAAATCTTACGATTTCATTTTCATATTCTGCAGCTTTTGAATAAATCTTATTAAACATATTTTACGTTTTAATTGAGACAATTAAATAATAAAACTTGAAAATCAGAGTAACGAATTCATATACAACATTTATTAAAAAAAGATAAAATTAAAAAATAGATACATTTATTTTTTTTTCCCAACGGCTGCACAATATATCACAAATTGTTCTTTACCGTCAAGTCCGAGGATGTTATTCATATCGTCATCTGAAAATGCAGCTATAGCACAAACTCCGCAGCCAACAGACTCCGCCGAGATATACAGATTCTGACAAACGTGCCCGGCATCCAGAAACAAATATCTATACCCTCTACAACTATATCTCCATTTGGTTCTATAGGGAACCGCAACCCATATAAAAGTAACTGCCGAGGTTTTCACAAAATCCTGTCCGAGACAGCCTTCCGTTATTTCGTCTGCTATAGTATTTTTTAAAGAAATTTCAAGCAGTTTATTTTCAAAAGATAAATATCTATACAAGCCATTTTTTACAGACTCAACCCTATTAACCAGAACAAACGTTTCGAACGGATGTCTTGCTCCTGCCGAAGGTACATTTTTTAAAACTGCAGCGGGATTTAATACCAATCTGACTCCCTGAGTACACCAAAGCAGATATGATAATTCCTCCAAAGTAAGATATTTTCCGGAATAATTTCTTACACTTCTTCTTTTTTCAATTAACTTTTTTACATTAATATCAGGTATTTTAATATCTTGAGGGTTAATCAAGTTTATCTTAGCTGCCGACTCATCAAAAGGCAAAGCAAAGGGTGGAGGTGGAACACCTAATGCCTGGTCGCAGATTTTCAGGTATTTATATTTTGTATATTCAATAAATTTTTTACCAATATCTTCCATAATACGTAATCAGTAGTAATTGTCAGTTTTATAAATCTCAATATTTTGAATGTTTTTCAAAATGTATAAATATTCTTTACAAACACATATAACAATAAATACAAGTTACAGAAGCCCGGCTATTTAAAATTATTCCACAGGGTTTCCGTTAACTGCCGTGATTTTTCGGATATTTCTTTTTCATCTATATCAAGCATGAGACTCTTGTTTTTCATAAGTATTTTCCCACCTGCAATAGTAGTGTCGACAACAGATTGTGATAAACCAAATATTATATGTCCTGCCAAGGTTTCTTCATTCAGGGGTGTTGGAGAATTATAGTCCATCAGAACAATATCGGCTGCCGCGCCTTCTTCAATTCTTCCAAGCGGAATATTCCAGATTCTGTCGGTAATCAGAGAATTATTCAGCATCAGTGTATCAAACACCTGCATAAATCCGCAGGATGGATTTTCATTTTTAAAATGTTGTGCCCAGAGAGCTGCTCTCAGCTCTTCAAGCATATTAACAGTCATTGCGTCCGTACCGAGTCCGACAAGAATTCCTTTTTCCTGCATTTTAATTATATCGGCAATTCCAACTGCATTATTCAAATTAGACTGCGGGTTATGGACGACAATACTTCCGGTATCAGATAAAATATGCATCTCTGCTTCATTTATGTGTACACAGTGTGCTAAAATTGTATCTTCGCTCAGTATACCAAAAGCAAACAGACGTTCTACAACTCTCATACCAAAATTTCTTACACAATGCACTTCGTCATAGGAAGACTCAGCACAATGGATATGGAAGCCGACATCAAGTTCATTTCCGGTTTTCGAAGCTGCGGAAAGTGTTTTATCGTTTAATGTAAAAGATGCATGAAGTCCAAACAGGGCTTTTAATTGTTCATCGGGATTATTCTTGCAATATTCAATAAACTCCCTGTTTTCACAGATACCTTCGGTTGCAATTTTTTCTCCGTCTCTATCAGAAACCTCATAGCAGAGGCAAGCCCTCAATCCGCATTCTTTAACGGCTTTTGCAATTTCGAAAAGTGATCCTCTGACATTTTTAGGGCTTGCATGATGGTCTATAAAGGTTGTAGTACCTTTTTTAATCGCATTAATCAGCATTATAACCGTGCTGTAGTATACTGTTTCTTTTGTTAATATTTTATCAAGTTTCCACCATAAGTTCTCAAGAACCTCATTAAAATTTTTAGCAAATTTTGTTTTGGCAAATCCTCTTACGAGTGTGCTATAAAAGTGCATATGTGCATTTATGAAACCCGGCAACACAACTTTGCCGGAAGCATCAATTACGTTATATTCTTTTTCATCAACGAAATCAGACGTTACTTTTTGAATAAGACCCTCATGCAGAATTACTTTATAATTTTGCAGTAGTTTCGGGGGCTTGCCGGGAGAAATTATAATTCCGTTTTTAATCAGAACAGGTTTTTCCATAAACTAAAATTAATATAACAAATTAATCTACTAAATATAAATT
>VGWA01000001.1 GCA_016873795.1 Ignavibacteria bacterium | reverse complement strand
AAAATGCCTTCAATATTCCCGGGTTCGTTCCGGAATATATCAGAACTCTATTCTGCGAGGGAAAAGGTCCGTTCAGATGGGTAGCTTTGTCTGGTAAACCCGAAGATATTTATGCTACGGATGATGCAATTATGGAATTATTTCCTGATGATAAATCGCTTCACAACTGGCTGATTGCAGCGAAAGAAAAAGTCCATTTTCAGGGACTTCCATCACGAATCTGCTGGCTTGGTTATGGTGCTCGGGCAAAAGCAGGAAAAAAATTTAATGAACTTGTAAGAACCGGAAAAGTATCCGCCCCGATAGTAATAGGAAGAGACCACCTTGATTGCGGAAGCGTAGCCTCACCAAACCGGGAGACTGAGAAAATGAAAGACGGCTCGGATGCTATCGCAGATTGGCCAATACTTAATTTTGCTTTAAATGCTGTCGGAGGTGCATCATGGGTTTCGCTTCATCATGGAGGCGGCGTCGGAATTGGAAATTCAATTCACGCCGGTATGGTAATTGTTGCTGACGGGACCGAAGAAGCGGAAATAAAGCTTGAACGGTGCCTTAATTATGACCCTGCAATGGGAATTATCAGACATGCGGATGCAGGATATGAGGAAGCGATTGAAAATGCTAAAAAGTTTGATATACATATTCCAATGCTCAAATAAGAAACTTTATTCAGCATACTAATTCAAACATGAAACTATACATTCATATTCTTTAAAACTTTTTAACAAATTTTCCATTCTTCTTTCCGAGATTTGATTTCTCTGAAGCAAAATATTAATCTCTCTCATTATACTACGATAAAACTCGGCGGTCCTGCAAAATATTTTATCGAATGTAACACTATTAATGATATAATCGAAACCTTAAAATATGCAAACGGGAAGAATTTCCGTCTGCAGGTCCTTGGCGGAGGCAGCAATATAATTTTTTCCGATGAGGGTTTTGACGGTATAGTTATAAAAATTAATCTTAAAGGAATTACCATTCAAAACAATCGTATAACCGTTGCAGCAGGGGAAAACTGGGATAATTTTGTAAATTACACCGTGGAAAATAATTTTACAGGTATAGAAAGTCTTTCCGGAATTCCCGGCACCGTTGGTGCAACCCCTATTCAAAACGTCGGGGCATACGGGCGGGAGGTAAGTAATACAATTCAGTATGTAAAAGCGCTGGATAAAACTATACTTGAAGTTATAGAATTTAATAATAATGACTGCAAATTTGCTTACAGACAAAGCAGATTTAAAAATGAAGACAAAGATAAATATATTATTACGGAAGTTACTTTTGTTCTGGAAAGAGATAAAGAACCGGAAATCAAATACGAAGAATTAAAAAAATATATTGACGGTAATACAAATTATAACAATCTTAAAACAAACACCGAAAAATTACGGACTATAAGAAAAGCAGTATTAAACATAAGAAAAAAAAAGTCGATGATTACAGATGAAAATGATTCAGATTCTGTTTCCTGCGGCTCGTTTTTTCTTAATCCAATTTTAAACCAGGAAGAATATAACAAGTTTGTTGAACGTTTTGCCCTTATTCTCGGAAATCCTAAAGTATCGGAACTTTTACCGATTATTCATAAAACACCTGCAGGATACAAGATACCCGCCGCTTGTTTAATTGAAAACGCAGGATTTCACAAAGGTTACGAAAAAAACAACGTCGGAATTTCATCGAAGCACTCTCTTGCATTAATCAATAAAGGCGGGACAACAAAAGCCCTTCTCGAACTTTCAAAGGAAATCGAAAAAAAAGTTTACGATAAATTTGCCGTAAGGCTGCATCCTGAACCGGTAATAATCCAATGATTAAACCTTTAGTTACACAATTTTTCGCTCGTTTATCATATTATGATGATACCTCACAATTTTTCGCTCATAATCTTATATTTATATTTATTACTTTTTATTTATATTGTTTTTAAATAATTATTTTTAAATATTTTACAAAATAAAGAAAAACAACAAACAATATTTCTATTAATCAAAAATGAAAGAAAATGGAAAACAAAAATTACTTTCAGGACACTTCCGGTTTTTCAAACATTCCTCCTCCTCCACCTCCTCCGTCACAAACCGATTATACACAAAGTTCATATCCGCAGTATACTCCCCCGGGACAAAAAAAATCTAAAACAGGGCTTTTTATAGGATGCGGAATCATTGCTTTTGTTCTTATAATCGGAATATTAATTGGCGGATATTTTATATATAAGGCTGCCAAAGAAAAGAAAGAAGAAATTGTGGAAACAATTAAGGATGTTGATAAAGAAATAAAGAAAGACAAAGAAAAGTACAAATCTTCCGATGAAAAGACATATAAAACAGAAGGTACATTAAACGGTAAATTATATTTTTGTGAAGATTACAGAAACAGCAAGGAAATTGGTAAAAGCGACCGTTTTACAACAGGATGGCTGACTGTAATGGTTGACTTGCGAGATGCCGGGGAGGTAATTGGTGCAAGAGACGTATCTATAAGGATTTCAAAAATTAAAGATGCTGACGGCTATTCCATAAAAGAAAAATTTATCAAGAAAGTGCCTTTTTCGGTAGACCCATCATTTGATTATATATATTTTCAGGATAAAAAGAATCTTAAATTCGACACTCCCGGTACATATAAAGTTTCACTTCTGGATGATGATAATAATATTTTACTTAGCAATAACATCGAAATAATACCGCGCTAAAATTTTAAGACATATCGAGAGAGTGTTAAGGAACACCCTCTTTTTTTCTGAAATTGTAAAAGTATATATTTACTTACTAACCTCATTTTATAACCAAATTCATAATTAATCCTTTTATTGAAATTTATAAACCAATAAAGACTTTTGTGGTCTATTCATCATTCATACCCCATCCGTTCTCGATTGAACAAACCTTTTAATTTGACTATTTTTGTAATATAGAGAGATGGCTGAGCGGTCGAAAGCGGCGGTCTTGAAAACCGTTGTGGCGGCAACGTCACCGGGGGTTCGAATCCCTCTCTCTCTGCTAAAAAAGGTTTTTAACTTAGTTAAAATCATTTTATATTTAAAAAAAATTTAAAGGAGTATGTTATGAAAAAAAATTCTATCCTGAGAAATGTTAAATTATTATTTTTTATCGCCCTCGCACTTTTAATTTTTTCCTGTTCTAAAGACTCGGATAAAACTACTAAAGACGAACAGCAAACTTTAGAATTTACAAGTGTTACAGGATTTACGGAAGCCAATGAAGATTTATTTACTGTTGATTATAATTATTTTTATACCGAGCTATCCCCCTATGGTGAGTGGGTAGAAATTAACCTGGAAGCACTGGGTTTAGATATGAAGAAAAAAAGCGCTTCAAGGGAACTTAAAGAATATAATAGGTTCATGTCGTCCGTTTTAGGAGTAAGTACTGTATACGCACAGACAAGCGAGGAGTTAATGAACCTCTTTGTCTGGCGTCCGGCAAAAGAACTTATTTCCTCCAAAATTGATGAACAGGTTCAGGAATATATTCCTTACACAAACGGACAATGGCTAAATACCGATGAAGGATGGTATTTTAAAGGGGAGAATGTTCAGGAAGAAATTACTAGCCACTACGGCAGATGGACAAACGACACAACCCTTGGCTGGGTTTGGCTGCCTGGAACAGTATGGTCGCCGGCATGGGTAGAATGGCGGGAAGATAATGAACATATTGCCTAGTCTCCTATTCCACCTGGAACATATATCGAAAACGATGCTGTAAATGTTCCGTCATTGGACGAAGAAAGATTTACGGTTGTAGAAAAAAAGAATTTTACACAGCCTTCTGTAAACAAATATAGATATCAGGTAGTAGAGAATAAGAATAAAATTATGATAAAAGAAATGTCAAAAATTGACGGTGTTATGATTAAAAAACAAAACGGTAATTAATAAAGGACCTGATGTATCATCTATTGAAGAAGCTGCCGGTAAGAAAATAGAAAAAGTTAAAATTAAAAATGTAGGCAAAAAAGATGAGATAGGTCTGAAAAACGATTCACTTGCAATTTTTACACCAGCGTTTAAAAAGACCAAGGATGTAAGAAAAGAGCCTGTGTCGAAACCGGAAAAACTTGTTTCCTACAAAGATGCGAAAAAAATAACGAAAGAAGAAAAAAGTAAATTGAAACAGGAAGAAAAAGAACTGAAACAGGAAGAAAAGGAATTAAAAAAAGAGGAGAAGAAACTTCAAAAAGAAGAGAAGGAATTGAAAAAAGAAGAACAAAAGCTGAAAAAAGAGGATAAACAGCAAAAGAAAGAGGATAAAGGAGAAAAAAAAGATAAAGATAAGAAATCTGTTGATAAAGACAAAGGAAATGTGAATAAAAAATCCGATGATGATATAAACAAGAAAGACAAACAAAAGGATAAAAAAGACAAAGGTAAAAAGTAAATCATTTTAAAGTAAACAGAATATAATTAGAACGTTACGAAAAGTCCGCATAATGTTGTAATCTTCAGCATTTTGTTATTTATTATCAAATTTATTTTACTTAAATTTCCGGAAATTTAAAGAACCCCGGAATGAAATATTTCATTACATTATTAATATTCCTTTTTTTATTTTCCTTATGCAATGCACAGTGGGCACATCAGACAATTACTGACAGAGGATTGCTTCTTACGATTGATTTTACGAATTCAATGACAGGTTTTACTGGAGGATGGGGATTAGGTATACAACCTTTTGCAAAAGGATATTATACAACAAATGCAGGTGTTTCCTGGAATCCTGCAGGCATACCGGATACTGCAAGGTCATTGGTCTGTGTACAATTTCTTAATTCACAGACGGGATATATCAGCGGGGCGTATAATGTGACAAGCGGCACAGAAATATTTACAGACAGGAATCTTGCAAACCAAAAGGAAATACTACAAATATTCCGTGATAAATTAGAGAATAGTTTGCCGCGACGAATAAATATTAGGTGTGAAAAATACTTACTTGGAATGGATGCACTTGATAATTACCGGGGTTTATTTTTGAAAACAACAAACGGAGGGCAAAATTGGTGTACTTATGGAAATATTCCGTCGAATATCTATTATCTTTCATATATGCATTTCTTTAACCTTGATACCGGCTATGTGATAGGATGTAAAAGTTCTATTGGACCGCCTTATTCATTGCTTAAAACTACCGACGGCGGTCTGAACTGGGAGGGATGTTTAATATCCGGCTCGATGCTTTCATTAAATTCTATTTGTTTTCTGAATGTCAGTACGGGTTTCGTTGTCGGTGAGGATACTTCGGGTGCGGTGATATTGAAAACTGCTGACAATGGAAATAATTGGCAAATCATTAATCTTTCCGGTTTAGGTTCGGTATTTGATATTGATTTTATTGATAATCAGACGGGTTTTGTTTTGGCTGCAGGATACCCTCAATATAAAAGTATTCCTAACAGAATTTATAAAACAACAAACAGCGGTAATAACTGGTTTCAAATTACGAATTTTTCTAATCATGGAGACCTTCTTTTGCTGGGTGTGGATTTTGTAAGCACAACCGGAAAAGGAATTTGCTATGGAAATTCTACAGATTCATTTTATGTTTTCGGGACAAGTAACTATGGAGAGACATGGTTAACTTATAAAATCTATTCCGAGAGTATACTTGCGGGAAGTAAGTTGATAGATGCAAACAATTGGTTTGTATGCGGAGGATTACCTTATTCAGATGGCTTAATTCTTCATTCCACAAACGGCGGAGGAGTATTCGTGAAAAAAATTTCCGAAATAGTACCCGGGAATATTGAATTATTTCAAAATTATCCGAACCCGTTCAACGCTTCGACAATTATTGGATTTCAGTATTCAGAATTCAGAACTAAAGTCAGTAATGTAACTTTAAAGATATATGATGTTTTAGGAAAGGAGTTGTCTACACTTGTAAACGGGAAATATCAGCCGGGGACTTATCAGGTAAGTTTTGACGGTAGCAGATTGCCGAGCGGAGTTTATTTTTACAGATTACAAATGGGAGATTATTCTGAAATAAGGAAAATGACACTTATAAAATAGTTTTTTTTTCTGGGTATATGATATTCAATTAATAAGAAAATCCTGCCTTTTTTTTTAATTCTTTTTGAATTGTATTAAAGTCTATAATTCCCAAATTTTATCAATTGAAAATATGAGTAAAAAGAAAAAACTATTCATTTTATTTTTTATAATTTTGGCTTTAGCCGCCTCAGTTCTTATCTACTATAGAGTAAGCGAAAATATTAAAGCGTCGCAAAAACCGGCGGCTCCTCCCCAGACTGTTTAGGTTATTCTTCCAGAGAGGGGAAATATATCGAATACATTGATACTTTCAGGTGATATATTACCTATTCAGCAAACAAGCATTTATTCACGGATTACCGGAAACATACAAAATATTTTTGTCGATATTGGCGATTATGTACATAGGGGAAAATTACTTGCTGTTATTGATAAAAGCCAGTATATACAATCTGTTAAATTAACAGAAGGCCAGCTGAAGCAGGCAAAAGCAAATCTGGAAAACAACAAAATAAATTATGAACGTCTTTTTGCCTTGTTTGAAAAAGGACTAACAAGCCAAGGGGAAATTGATAATGCCTATACACTTGTTAAGGTATCCGAAGCACAAGTTCAAACGGCTGAAGCTAATTATGATAATGCACGGATACAACTCGGGTATTGTAATATTACAGCTCCTTTCAGCGGATATATAACAAAAAGACATCTCGATAGAGGGGCTCTTGTATCGTCTTCTTCGCAGAACTCGATTTTTATTCTTTCGGATATAAGTAAACTAAAGATTATGGTGAACGTACCGGAAAAAAATATTACGATGTTGAATGATATCAAAACCGTTCAGGAAACAACAGATGCTTATCCCGGACAAACTTTTGAAGCAGTTTTTCAGCAGATTGCTCAGTCGGTTGACCTTGCAACAAGAACAATGCAGGCGGAAATTCATATAGATAATAAAGAAAATTCGCTGAAACCCGGTATGTTTGCTAAAGTGAAAATTGATCTGGAAACACATTACGATGTTTTAATTTTATCGGAACAATGTGTACGGAAAGATGAGAAAGGCGAATTTGTTTTTGTGGTTAATAACGAAAATACTGCAATTAAAAATTATGTCCAAACAGGAATTGTATCGGAGAACAAAAAAGAAATTGTTTCAGGCATAAAAGAGAACGATAAAATTATTTCTGTAGGACAGGAATTGGTTAGAGAAGAAGGAAAAGTGAAAATTGTAAATTAAAAGCTGTGTCTTCTGCTTTGCTGTTTCCAAATAGTTAATTTGTAAATTTTATGTGGCTAACCTGGCTTGCACTGAAATATCCAATTACTACACAGATGGCTTCAGTTGCAGTTTTTGTTCTTGGTATGGTTTCCTTTTTCCAGCTGCCGATAGATATGCTGCCCGATATACAGATACCAAGCGTTACAACTTCTGCCTTTTATACGGGTGCAGGTCTGCTGGATATGGAGCAAAGCGTCACTGTGCCTATCGAAAGAGCAGTAAGCTCAACTAATGACGTGGATTATATCTCTTCAAGAACGAGAGAAGGTTCTTCGCAGGTAAGAATATTTTTTAACTGGGACACGGATATCAATATTGGGATGGTTGATGTAATTCAAAAAGTTAACCGTATAATGAACCAGCTTCCTATTGAGGTCTCGAATCCGGTCGTTTCTAAATTCGATATTACTAATATGCCCGTTATATCAGTTGCCGTAAGCAGTGATATGGATGAACGTGATTTGTATGATTTAGCATATAACATTATCGAACCTCAGTTGGAACATCTTTCCGGTGTCGCTTATGCACAATGCACAGGTTACGGGAGGGAAAATAAGAGAGATTCATATAACGGTTGACAGAAATAGAGTGGAGGCTTCAAATCTTTCTCTTCAGCAGGTTGTTCAGGCAATTCAAACATCAAATTTGCTTCTCCCCTCAGGAGGTCTAAAAACAGGAGTTTGGGATTTTTCCTTGAAAACTGAAAGTCAGTTTAATGTAGTCGAACCAATTGGAGATGTAATAATTAAGAATGTTAATAATATTCCGGTTCGTATTAGAGATGTTGCCCGCGTTGAGGATTCGTATCAGGAACAGACACAAATTATGAGAACAAATGGAAAACATGGAGTTGTATTGCGTGTGCAAAAAACACCGGGGGCAAATACTGTGGATGTTGTAGATAGAATTAAAAAACAGTTAAAAAACTTGAGAGATGTGCCGGCTAATGTAACGGCAACAACTTCTTTTGACCAGAGCTTGTATATAAGGGAATCAATTTCGGAACTTATTAGGGAAGGTGCACTGGGGGCGCTGCTTGCTACAGCTATCATTATCATTTTTATCAGAAACTTCAGAAGTACTTTAATAATATTTATCGCAACACCTCTCTCTATCCTTGTTACTTTCATTTTCTTCAGATTTACAGATACATCTTTAAATATTATGACACTGGGAGGATTGGCGCTTGGCATTGGAAGACTTGTAGATGATTCAATAGTAGAACTTGAAAATATTTCCAGGCATTATACACTGATGAAAAAAGATAATATAAGTAAAATTCAAGCTACTCTCGATGCGGCGCAGGAAGTTGCAGCTCCGATTTTTGTTTCGACTTTAACAACAGTAATTGTCTTTCTGCCGGTAGTCTTTTTAACAGGTATTGCAAAACTTCTTTTTATACCGCTTGTAATTACAATTGCGGTTTCTCTTTTTGCTTCGTTTTTTGTTTCCAGAACCGTGACACCTTTGTTGTGTTTTAAAGCATTGTCAGGCGAGAGGGAAGTTAATAAAGATTCCCGTAAATTATCCGATAGGATTCAACTAAAAACCAAAGAATATCTTGAAAAACTCGATAATTTATATGGTAATATACTTGAATTTGCCTTGAGATATAAAGCCAGGGTAATCGGTGGAATAGTGTTGTTTTCAGTTCTGAGTTTTATACTTTTTAAATTTATCGGAACGGAATTTTTTCCTGAGGCAGATGAAAATCAGTTTACGGTGCAAATCAGACTTCCGGTCGGAACAAGGATTGAAATTACAGAAAAGTTTGTTGAAAATGTTGAAAGAATAATTTCCGAAAACGTTCCCGAAAAAAATACAATAATATCGGATATTGGTGTTCCAAGTACAAGAGCAGGAGGTTTCAGCGGAAATTCAGGAAGCCACAGCTGTAATATATCTGTTTCTTTAGTACCGGGCTCAGAAAGAGAAAGAAGTGTTTTTGATATTATGAAGGACTTAAGACCAAAATTGATTTCTTTACCCGGAGCGGAAATTTATTTAAATTCGGGTGGCTTTTTAAAATTCCTACTTAACTTTGGTTCCTCCGCACCGATAGATGTCTCAATTCTGGGTTATGACTTCGAAACATCCGATTTACTGGCACAAAGAGTTTTCGAAATAATAAAATCAACTCCCGGAGCAACAGATGTCAGAATAAGCAGAGACCGGAACCTGCCTGAAGCCAGAATAATAATAGACAGAGTTAAAGCAGGGAGTCTTGGCATCAACACCTCTCAAATTGCCAACACAATTACTACGGCAATGAGCGGAAATGTAGCTTCAACGTTCAGTGATCCGAAAACCGGAAATCAATACAATATTCTTGTAAGAATGTCGGAAAATTACAGACAAAACATTGATGACCTGAGAAAATTAACGGTTGTCAGTTCATCCGGAAAAACGGTTCCTATCAGCGATCTGATAGAAATAAATATGACTAGGTCACCGGTGCAGATTGACCGCAAATATCAGCTTCGGCTTGTGAGCGTAACGGCAAATGTGTACGGAAGGGATTTAGGAAGCGTTGCGGAGGAAATAAAACAAAAATTGAATGACGTAGAAAAACCGACAGGGTTTGAGATACAAATGAGCGGTAATATTGAGCAACAGCAAAAAACTTTCACTTCCTTGTATCTTGCATTTGGACTCGCAATCATTCTTGTCTATATGGTAATGGCTTCTCAGTTTCAGTCATTAATTGACCCGTTTATAATTATGTTTTCTGTTCCTCTTGGTATGGTGGGAGTTGTGTGGATGTTGTTTCTGACAAATACGACGCTGTCGGTTACGTCATTCGAAGGAATTATTGTTATGGTAGGAATTGTGGTTTCAAACGGTATACTACTGATAGATTATACTAACCGACTTAGAAAAAGAGGAATGATATTGTACGAAGCTGTTGTAAAAGCAGGCAGAACAAGATTGAGACCGATATTAATGACAACGTTTGCAACAATATTAGGATTAACCCCTATGGCAATCGGAATCGGAGGAGAATCATCACAGGCACCACTTGCAATAGCGGTTATCGGAGGCCTTACAGCATCAACATTTCTTACGTTAATATTCGTACCTGTATTGTATGCTGTTTTTGAAGAAAAACTCCATAAAAGAAGTAAACCGTATATATGATTTCAGGTGTAAAATTTTAAGCGTTTTAATTTTTTTGAACTGATAGAGAATTGAAATTTATTTTATTGCGAGGATTAAAAAAGGAGTCCTTGTTTTCGGTTTATATAAATAAACCCAGTTATTTTAAAGTGGTTACGAATAAAGTTGGTAAATGTATAATTTTTAAAAAGCAGAATTAACATAGTTTCGGGGTATATGCTTTACCCTTTACATGTTATTGTCTGCAGTCGGTCCGTAAACCTGTGGTAAAGGAATATTTAACAGACGAAGATATACAGAGAGCTGTCCCCGATGGTGTATTATGTGATTTAATACCATTGAGCGTATAACCTGTATTTTAGGCAGTTCAAAGTAAATTGTATCTCCAGACCTTAATTTCCAATTTGAATAGAATATCTCATCAGAAGCTTTTTGAAGAGATGAAGTTCCCTTTTTCAGATTTTCTTCGAGTGATTTAAGCAGTTCTTCTTTTGATTTTGCAATTATAGGTTTGTAGTCTGTTTTTGCAAAATCAAGCTCATCGGCTTCAAGAATATTAACAAACCATCCCGATAGTTCTGCTATGTGCATTGTGAGTCTTCCTAACGGCATTGATTTTTCATGTGGTTTCCAGTTTAAAGATTGCTCCGGTATACAGTCTAACATTTTCCTTATAGATTCAGATTCATACTGAAGTTCGGCTATTAAAGCTTGATTTATAGGCATAAATTTATCCTTTCTCCCGATTTGGCAGGAACGTTATTAAAAGTCAGCCCATTTTGTATCATAATTATATTCTACAAATTTCTGACTTAACAAAATTTTCTTATGAAGCGGTATTGTTGTTTTTATTCCTTCTACTATAAATTCTTCGAGTGCCCTCAGCATACGGTTTATTGCCTGGCTTCGGTTATCTGCTCGAACTATTAATTTACCTATTAATGAATCGTAATACTGTGGTATTGTATATCCGGAATAACAATGTGTATCGACCCTTATGCCATGTCCGCTTGGGGTATGGAATGTGCTTATTAAACCCGGGGTTGGACGAAAATTATTGAACGGGTCCTCTGCATTTATACGGCATTCTATTGCATGTCCCGTAAATTTATAATTCTTTTTCTCTAACTTTTCTCCGCCGGCAATTTTAATTTGCTCTTTCAATAAATCTATATTATATATCAGCTCGGTAACCGGATGCTCCACCTGTATTCTTGTGTTCATTTCCATAAAATAAAAATTCTTGTTTTTATCCAATAAAAATTCAACCGTCCCCGAACTCTCGTAATTTACAGTTTTAGCTGCCTTAATCGCTGCATTTCCCATTTTTTCCCTCAGTTCTTTATTAAGTGCAGGTGAAGGAGATTCTTCGATTAACTTCTGATGCCGCCTTTGTATTGTGCAGTCCCTTTCTCCTATATGAACTATATTTCCAAATTTATCGCCTAATACTTGAAATTCGATATGTTTCGGATTTTCTATTAATTTTTCAATATAAAGAGCATCATTTCCGAATGCAGACTTTGCCTCGTGCTTCGCTATTGTAAAACTGTTTTCTATACTGCCCGAATCTTTCACTATTCTCATTCCTTTGCCACCGCCTCCCGCTGCAGCTTTTAATATTACAGGAAGCCCTATTTCATTAATAATTTTCTTGGCTTCCACAATATTGTTAATCTCACCTTCACTGCCCGGAATAACAGGAACACCGATTTTTCTTACCAGACTCTTTGCCATTGATTTACCACCCATTTTACCAATCATATCCGGAGAAGGACCGATAAAAATGAGATTGTTATCTATACATGATTGGGCAAATTTTGCATTTTCTGCAAGAAATCCATATCCGGGATGAACAGCATCCGATTCTGACATTTTTGCTGCTTCTATTATTCTCGGAATGCTCAGATAGCTTTCCGATGCCCGAGGAGGTCCTATACAAACGGATTCATCAGCATGCTTTGTGTGCAGGGCGTCCCTGTCTGCCTCGGAAAATACAGCTACTGTTTTTATTTCCATTTCCTTGCAGGCACGGATTATTCTGAGTGCAATTTCTCCTCGATTTGCTATTAAAATTTTTTTTATCAATTATTATTTTTTAGAGGTTAATTAAACCGATCTTAGAACTGTCTTCCTTTGCCCTGTCATGAGTTTTCTTTCTCAACAAACCAATATATAAAAATAAACATTTTATTTTCTAAAATCAATAAACGACTTAAACGCTATTAGATTTTATAATTTTTTGTTATCAGTGAACTTTCAAATTTCTATGATTCTTACAAATCGAAAATAATACTTTTTTTAAAAAAAGTGCTAACTTCTCATTTACGAATATGTAAAATTTAGAAACAGCAGCACTTTATTTTGATTTTTTAATTATAGTTTTATTTATTAAATTATAATTATCTGTAAATTTAATTTTATTACCATGGATCAGAGACATAAGGAGTATATAGAATATTATAAATCGAGAATGCTGAAATATAAAGATAATTCGATTTATAAAAATTCATATGAATCAGAAAAAGCATTATATGAGGCAATGGCAAACGCATCTGATTTGGAAGAATTCGGTACGAGACTTCAGGAAGGTAAATTACACATTAAAAATGCACTTGCGCTTGTTAAAGATCAGGAAACGGAAAGAGCAAAAATGTTCAGGGAAGAAAAAGAATTTATTCGGCTTCAGTCACCTGAGAGAATACTTGATGTTATCGATACGGCAGACTCGGAATCTTCATTAATAACAATGGTCAATGAAATCGAGGCCGAGGTGAGTAAGAATATATCAATAGACCTGTTTACATGTGATTTTTATTATGATTTTATGATGCTGGAAAATATTGAAGTGTATCAGAATGCGGAAGTTCCGGATGAATGGAAAAAAGAAATAAATTGTGAAAATCCTGAAAGAATGATTGAAGAGGGAGTGAAAGACTGGCGTGAACAGGTATTGCCTAACGCAAGACTATGGGACCCGAATTGGAATTTCAATTTTGAGCTTATCTGGGAAGAAAGACACAGACGTTTGATTCCTGTTCCGGATGATGTTATTAAAAAACGTATCGGACAGTTTAAAAAATACAGGGGGATATAATTATGGCAGTTGATAAAAACACAACGGATCTAATCCTCGGAACTTACAGAAATATGTTTAAAGAGTTGCAAGAAAAAAATGCAAGCGGGGAGTCGTTTGATAAATTAAAAAAAATTCTTGATGAAATGGAGAATATGGCACTCACATCTAAAGATGTTATGGAGTATACAACAAAATTAACAACACAAAATTATTTCGTGGACTTCAGCAATGCGTATTCTGCGGTATTAATCGAGATGAGTAAAAGTGGATCCGGAGGGTCATCTGATGATATACTTCTTAAACAAACTCTTTCAGCTTATGAAAACGCTATACAGCAGCTTGAAGGTAAACCTTATTCGGATTTGCTAATTCCTCCGATTAAGAATATCGTCGAATTAGGAAAATCGGGAATTAGTTATCCTGTTTTTTTGAGAATTTGTGAAGAGAAAGGACTTAACAAAGCACTGGAAGGAAATTATGTTACAAGAGAAGTAAAATTGAGCGAAATTGAATTCGCCGAAAAGATGTTTTTACCCGTTGAAGTCAAAATGCATAAAGAAATTCTATCTGTCTTTGATGAAATGTCTTCAAAAGCACAATTTGGTATTCCGGATATGTTTGAGTTCGGATTAAAGAGGCAACATATCGAATGGAAATATGCACCGGAAATTGAAAAATGGAAAATGATTATTAGACACTGGGAAAAATTACTGGAATATATGAATGACTGGATAGATTCTTTCTGCGAGTTTGCTCCCAGAGATACACGCTGGACCGATATGAGAGGAATTTTCTATACGAAAAGAAACATTAAGAGAACACAAGATTGCAATCCCGGAGTATTTAAACAGAGAGAGAGAATTTTTCAAGAATGCTTCGGATTGGGGTGGGAAAATATTTTTTCCCATGATACTTTTTTAACAGAAGTAAAGGCAGGAAGAGTACCACATTCCGAAGAGTCGTTAAAAATTTTGCAGGAAGGGTATCAATACTGTAAGCCTTTTTCGAAACCTGAAGAAAATATTATAAAAAGAGCAGAAGCTGAATACTACAGAAGATACGGGAAAAAATAAAAAACTGATTTATAAAATATTTGGAGGTCTAAAAAATGAAAACCTTTATTTTGATGACAAAACTATCTACGGAAGTAACAAAAAACCTGAAAGACAGAGCGTCAATAGGAAGGAGTTGGCTTGATGAAGTAAAAAAGAAATGTCCCGAGGTAAAATTTCTTCATCATTATGCGTTGCTTGGCAAGTACGATTTTTTGGATATTTATGAAGCTCCGGACGAAAAGATAGCTGCTAAAGTTTCTATGATAAGTCTGGCTAACGGAGCGTTGTCGGCAGAAAGCTGGGTAGCGATACCTTATAAAAAATTTCTTGAACTAACAAAGGAAATTTAAAAACTCTGATTGCTATTTTTGAATTTCTTATAGCCGAAACATACAAATTCTCGTATGATTAAGGTGGGTTTTTTATCCTCCAAGTGCTATGGTCATTAAAACAAGTAAACCGCCTAATATCATAAATCCTAATCCCATAATTGTTGGATTATAGTATGTTTTTCTGCCGAGGAAAAATCCAAAACTGAATAATAATAATAAAGCTACAGCATTTGATAGCCTGTGTGCTACTATGGGTTCGCTAATAATAATGAAAGGAAAGGCGACGGGAAATGTAGAAATTACAACTAATAAGAATACAATTATTGCGTTTTTAATATCGTATATGTTTACAAATGCTTTTTTGGGAGGTTCAGGAAGTTCTAATAGATTCTTACGTATGTTATCCAACTGATTTGGTTTTATTATTTCAGCTACTATTGGAGGGAATGCCTCTTTAAGGATAGCATTGGCGCTTTGTGTATCATTTGCCTTATGCAGAGAACTTAAAAGTTTAAATCTTTTACCCCGGTCGAATATATTTCCCATTAAAATAACCAAGGCATCTATTATTCCCCAGGCGGTATTACATCCTAATGCTGCCCATAAAGCTGTTTTAATTTCTTGCTGTCCGGCGGTGGCAAGACTGATTGTACATGTAAAGGTTAAAGTCATAATCACACCGTAAATTAATTCCGACAAACGGTCAATAGGATCAAGGGGCTGATTATATTGCCTCTTGTATTTTTTCCAGAATTCTTTTTTCTCTGTTGTCATATTCCCTGGAATAAGTTATGTAATATCTGACAATAATATGAAATTAAACTTGAATAAAATTACAAAAATAAAAGGTTTCTGTAAATTCCAAAAAGAAACATTCTTGTTTGTTCAATTAACAATTATTAATACCTGTCGATAATTGCTGTCTGAATTATGTACTTAAAATGTTAAATAACCCCTTTATTTAATGAACATCATACTTTTAACTTCGGAAAGTCTGTTTGCTGATAATTTATAAAAATAAATTCCTGAAGAAAGTTTATAATTATTTGCATCAAATCTGACTGAATAATTTCCTTTATTCTGAAACTGATTTACCAGGGTCAATATAAGTTTTCCGGCTGTGTCGTATATTTTTAGTTCTACATAAGCTGATTTTTGAATGCTGTAGTTGATTATTGTATACGGATTAAACGGATTCGGATAGTTTTGAATCAGTTCGAATTCTTTAAAATTTGTTTCGTTATTGTATATTCCCGTAACAACAGGTAATTGATATTGCATTATTATACCTGTATCCGATTGTGCTATGTTTCCGTAAAGGTAAGTTTTATAGTTAGTATCATTTTTCAGGAAAAGATTATAAAACGAAGTAATATACAGTCTCGTCAATCTTTGTTGTTCATTTCTTGTAATTGTAGCGGGATTGTCTACCAGATCATCGAGTGCGGGAAGTAGATGAAAATAACCGTGGTTTCCGCCTTTTATATTAATAATTTGTTTATAAGGGTTAGCTGCAACGTAATGAGGCAATTGATGTGACCAGTAAGAAGCAATACTGTCCCGCTGTCCGCTTAACAATTGAACCGGTCTTTGTGTTTGCTGTATTGCCGTAATAGAAGAAGGATTTGTAATTGCCGCGGCAAGGGAAGAAATCGCTTTTATAGTAGTATCGAGCGAACCGGCAAGGAAACTGCAACCGCCGCCCATAGAATGACCAAAAACTCCTGTTTGAATCGTATCTATTGTATTGAAAAAGAAATCAGTTATAACCCTGTTTTTCCGTTTCATATCCTTTAACACAAAAGCAAGGTCTTTTGCAAATTCAAGATGACTTGGAAAAAATCCGGTTTCAGTTGCTGGAGCAATTATAATATAGCCCCAGCTTGCAAGATGACGGTATAAATGAACATAAACATTCGGATTAATTGTAAAACCGTGACCAAAAGATATCACAGGGTATTTCCCGCCCGATAGATTAATCGGTGTTCCGTTTCCTTCGGAAGTCGCCGGGTAGTAAACCAAAGATTGTATATTTCTATTGTTTCTTGCTGAGTCTATGAAAGTAATTATCTGATTTCCTACAAATGGAAACGAACCTGAATCAGAAGGAATTGTTGTGGCTCGTATTTGTAATGTTGTAACTAAGCTGAATATTAAAAATAAATGTTTCATAATTTTTTTATGTAAACCAATTATTCACAGGTATAGTTCCGGTTTTAAGAACCCATAAAAACCAAGCAAATTTTTATACTTTTTCAGAACAAAATAAGAATTTAATGTGTATATATCATCACCATATAGATTTATTCCGCAGTATACTCTTCATTTTCTTTTATTAAGCGGTTACGTATACAAACCTGCTTAATAATAATTTAACAAAACATTTATTTTCTTAATGGAAGGTTTATATTCTCTTAATTGGAAAGGTGTATTTTTGAGTATAAATAAATTAAAACATAAATCATTATGCTGAAAAAAATTACTTACTTGTTGTTATTTTCCTTATTACTTATTTCTTCACTTAACGCACAAAGTATTAAGGGAAAAATTATTGACAGTGATAATGCCGAAATACTTATCGGTGCCACTGTTAAAGTTTCAGGAACAAATTATGGTGCTTTAACTGATATGGACGGTTTTTACAGCATTGAAGGAATACCGGGTGGAATTTATACGATAAAAGTATCTTATATAGGATATTCTGAAAAAATAATCAGAGATGTGACTGTTACTCCCGGAAAAGTAACTCGACTTGATATTGTAATGAAAATTGACGGATTGACAACAGAAGAAATTGTTGTCGAAGGCAATATAAGCCTTGCAAATGAAGAAGCACTATTAGTGGAGCAAAAAAATTCCAATAGAATTACAGACGGAATAAGTGAGCAGCAAATCAAGCGTGCGCCGGATGCGGCAGCCTCAGATGTTCTTAAAAGAGTTACAGGTTTATCGGTTGTTAAAGATAAATTTGTTTTTGTAAGAGGAACATCGGAAAGATATAATAATACCACTCTAAATGGCTCATTAATCCCGAGCACAGAGCCTGATAAGAAATCTTTTTCTTTTGATATTTTTCCGTCTAACCTTCTTGAAAATGTAATTATTTCCAAGACGTTTACACCTGACCAACCCGGAAATTTTTCCGGAGGCCTTGTTCAAATTACGACGAAGGAATTTCCTGATGCTTTTACTTTTAATTTAAGTTTAAGTGGTTCTGTAAATTCCAATACAACAGGAGCAGGATTTATGACATATTCTGCAGGAGAAAAAAAATTACTTTTCTTTAATCTTGGAATCGATGATGGCGGCAGGAATTTGCCTTCTGTAATTCCTTCTATTCAGGTAAAGAATTCAAATTTTACAAAATCAGAATTAAACACATTCGGGCAGTCATTTCGTAATAACTGGAAACCTGAAACAAGAAAAGCACCCGCTAATTCAAATTTTCAAATATCCATTGGTAATGTTTTTAATTTTGGAAAAATACCCGTTGCAGTTCTCGGAGCATATTCTTATAGGTCAGGCTTTTCAAACAGTAAAATTGAAAGGAACCTTTATAATACTGACTACACAGAATTAATTTCCTATAACGGAAAAGCTTCGGAATTTTCGACATTATGGGGTGGTCTGGTTAATATTAATACAAAACTTAACGAATATAACAAGATAAGTCTTAAATCTACTTTTACTTATAATTCGGACGATGTTACTGAGTATAATGAAGGATTGTATAATGAGGTCTATACGGCTGAAAAAAGGTTGTATCTAACAAGATTTACGGAAAGAAATCTTATGTCTTTTCAACTAATAGGAAATCATTACTTATTTAATAAACTTTCAGTTGACTGGAAAGCAAACTATTCAGAGTCTTTGAGAAAAGAACCTGACGTTAAAACTATGACATATCAAAGAGATTACGAAACAGATGACCCGTTTTATGCAGGTTTGAATTATAATGTCGGTAACGATTTTGCTGGGGGAAGGTTCTTTTCAAACTTAAAAGATATTAACCGCGGATTATCGCTGGATATTGAAACGCCCTTTAAATCTGTTCCTTTAGTATCAAAACTTTTTCAAGAAAGCAGTTCAGCAGCAAAAGTGAAGTTAGGGTTTTTTTTGAATGGTACAGACAGGAATTTTGACGCAAGAAATTTTGGACCTGCGTTATATATAGGTGCTCCTTTTACAATTCTTTTCCAGCCTATTGAGAAAATATTTGATCAGTCCAATTTTAATGATAAAGGGCTTTTTTATGACGAGATTACTAAAGAATCCGATAAATATAGTGCGGATGATAATCTTTATGCGGGGTATCTGATGTTCGATATACCTGTTTACAAATTCAGATTAATACTCGGAAGCAGATTTGAATATTCCGAACAGAATGTTAATACTCTCGGATTAACAGGAGACAAAATTACTAATAATCTAATTAGCAAGGATTTACTTCCTTCAATCAATATCATATATCAACTCAATGACAAAACAAATATCAGAGCTGCATATTCTCAAACACTGGCAAGACCCGAATTAAGGGAAATTGCACCGTTTTCATATGTGGATTTTGTAACAGGAATAACAATTTACGGAAACTCTATTGATTTAAGAAGAACATTAGTCAGAAATTATGATTTGAGATGTGAGTTATATCCTGCAGCGGGTGAATTGCTATCGCTAAGTTTGTTTTATAAAAGATTTGATGCTCCGATTGAAGATGTGTATATACCAACAAGCACAAACCGAATCAAAACTTTCAAGAATGCACAAAACGGTGCTGATAACTACGGGATAGAGTTTGAAATAAGAAAAAATCTCGGTTTTGTTTCTGATTTTCTTAAAAATTTAACATTCAACGGAAATCTGACTTTTGTAAGTTCAAAAATTAATCTTGAAGGTATCGGAACAGTTGCAACCAAAACAGAAAGAAGAATGCAGGGGCAATCACCATATATGATTAATCTTGGTCTCTTTTATGATAATCCGGAACTGGGCCTTAATATTAACCTCGTTTATAATCGTTTTGGGGACAGAATTTCCGAAGTTGGTTTGGCAGGTTTTGAAGACATTTATGAAAAAGGAAATGATGTAATTGATTTTTCATTATCGAAAACTATATTTTATAATTTAGAGATTAGATTTGCGATAAAAGATTTATTAAACGAGGATAAAATTTATACTCAGAGTGTCAACAATATCGAACGTACAGTCAGAAAAATATCCGGAGGTTTGAATTATTCTTTTGGGATATCATACAGATATTAGATTTTTTATTAACTTAAAAAGGAGAAACACCTTATGAAAAAATTACTTTTATTTGCTATGTTGATGTTAGTATGTACAGGTTTAGTATTTTCTCAGGTTTATGATTCGACAACGCTGAACAACAATAATATCACTTCTAATATTACTTTACAAAGTAATATCAGATACATTCTAAAAGGTTTTGTTTACGTGAAAGGACCTGCAGAGCTGACTATACCGGCTGGCACAGTAATTTACGGAGACAAGAATACGACCGGGACACTTATTATTGAGCGTGGAGCGAAACTCATTGCTAATGGAAGCGCTACACAACCTATTGTATTTACAAGCCGCCTTGCACCCGGACAAAGGGGACCCGGAGACTGGGGAGGAATAATTCTGCTTGGGAAAGCCAGAATTAACACTGTCAGTGGTGCTGATACTGCAGCTATTGAAGGTTTACCATCATCTGTTCAACCTGCTTATTACGGCGGACAGGATGATAACAATAACTCAGGTTCATTAAGATATGTCAGAATTGAATTTCCGGGTATTAATCTTACCGGTACAAGCGGTAACGAAATAAACGGATTGACTATGGGTGGAGTAGGCAGAGGCACAACACTTGAATATATTCAGGTAAGTTATTGTGGGGACGATGCTTACGAATGGTTTGGTGGTACGGTTGATGGCAAGTATCTAATAGCTTATAAGACAGTCGACGATGATTTTGATACTGATAACGGATACAGAGGAAGATTACAATTCTGTCTTGGGGTTAAAGATAGTAACATTGCAGATGTAAGCGGTTCACACGGCTGGGAAGCGGATAATAATGCAAACAGTCCGAATAATTACAACGCACCAAGGAGTAATCCGATTTTTTCAAATGTAACTTTCGTTGGACCTAAAAGAGATACAAATACAGTTGTGAACCCAAATCATAAAAGAGGACATCATATCAGAAGGAATACCTGGGGCTCAGTTTATAACTCAATAGTAATGGGTTTTCCTGATGCAATATTATTTGACGGCAGTGGTGTTGGAAACGCTTGTCTCGGTGATACAATTCAGTTAAGAAATAACATTTACGCAGGCAATCCAGGCGGTTTTAAATCAACAAATGCCGGGGCTAATTTTAGTCCTCTTACATGGATAAACACTACCTCATTTTCCAATAGAATTTATGCTACGAACTCGGCAGCCATGCTTACAAATCCGTATGGCTACGAAAATGGTGCTAGTTTTATTCCTCTTGCAGGGTCACCTGCATTAACGGGTTCTAATTTTACATATCCTAATTTATCTGATCCGTTTTTTACTTCTGTTGGCTATGTTGGTGCTTTTGGTACCAATGACTGGACAGCTAATTGGGCGCAGTTTGATCCTCTAAATTATACAATCGGAATAAAACAAATCTCAGGTAATGCGCCGGAAAATTATGAGTTATCTCAAAATTTTCCGAATCCCTTCAATCCTGTTACAAGAATTAAATTTTCTATACCAAAATCTGACTTTGTCTCTTTAAAAGTATATGATGCATTGGGTAGGGAAGTATCAACACTTGTTAATTCACAACTTCAAGTTGGTACTTATGAATATGATTTTAATGCTGAAAAACTTACCTCCGGAATTTATTTCTGCATACTTAAAACTTCAAATTACATAGAAACCAAGAAGATGATGCTTATCAGATAAAAAACACAACAGTAAGTAATAAAAGGCGGTCTACTCTTTGTTTACCCTTTCAAAAAGCATCCGCCTTTTTTATTAAGTTTAATTAATGTCTGCGACATATTGATGTCTTGAAATTGGAAAGTTATGATTATATAAAAGGCAGTTCTATATAGTCATATTTATAATTTCTCAAAACAAATTGTGCACCTTTTATAAGCTTTTATTTTTATGTATAATAAAACTACTGAGCTAACTTTTCTTTCGGTTTGTTTATGAAATTTACAAACCACACAATTATCCATAGGAATAAAGGAACTGCTACCGTTATATAAGACAAAACCGAGAAAGAAATCTCATAATTATTTCTTATGACGCCTTCTTCCAGTTTATCTACATATAGTGAATTTGTCAGAAATACTATTAATATAGCAATAATTGTGTAATTAATATTTAACAAAATATTGCATGTTTTTACCTGTAATCTGTTGAGTCTATTTACTGCAATTGAGAAGATTAAGAAGTTAATTATTGAAAGCACAACGTTTACAGAAAAAGATAAATAAATTTCAGGTCCTGATATTCCCAGACCTGTATGTTCTTCCACAAACGCTCTTAAAAAAACCGGAAGAAATGTGCAGACTGTAACAAGAAGACGGAATTTTTTGTCTACTATGTCTAAAAGATTCATATATAATATATTTAGTTTTTCAAATATCGTAAAAATAATCTTTTTTTAAATTTCATAAAACTGCAATTTTCTACTTATTAAATTCTTCAAACTTTTTTAAGTTATTGAATTTTATATATAATTTATACAAATTAATTCTTTAAAAGACAACCTTGAAAAATGAAAATTTTAAGTAGAACAGTAATTCTGCTTTCGTTTGTCAGTTTTTTTACCGATATGGCAAGTGAAATGCTGTATCCGATAATGCCTCTCTATCTACAAAGTATAGGTTTCTCTGTCTTATTAATAGGAGTATTGGAAGGATTTGCAGAAGCAATCTCCGGGTTAAGCAAAGGTTATTTTGGAAAGTTGTCCGACATCAAAGGAAAAAGATTACCTTTCGTACAGGCCGGATATTTACTAAGTGCGCTATCCAAACCTCTTATGATTATTTTAACTTATCCTTTATGGGTTTTCTTTGCGCGTACATTAGATAGATTTGGGAAAGGATTAAGAACGGGTGCCCGCGACGCAATGCTTTCAGAAGAAACAACATTAAAAGATAAAGGAAAAATATTCGGCTTTCACAGAGGATTTGATACTCTCGGAGCGGTTGTAGGACCCTGTCTGGCACTTGCTTATCTTTATTTTTTTCCGGTTGATTACAAAAATCTTTTTATAATTGCTTTTGTCCCCGGACTTATCAGTGTCGGTATAACTTGTTTCATTAGAAAGAAAAAGAATAATCCAATACCTTTGTGTGAAAAAGCGGGATTTCTTGATTTTTTAAAATTCTGGAAGAGTACTGTTCCCGTTTATAGAAGAATCACTTCCGGTTTTCTGGCATTTGCTTTGTTTAACAGTTCGGATTTTTTCCTTTTACTCATTTTGAAAGTTAAAGGTTATGATGATATCATGATTATTTTTATGTATATATTTTATAATTTAATATATGCTCTTTCATCTTATCCGATGGGATTTCTTGGAGATAAAATTGGTTTAAAGTGGAGTTATTTATTCGGTTTATTTTTGTTTGTATTAGTATATATCGGAATTTCAGTGGTACAAAATTATTATTTCATTTTAATTCTGTTTGCTTTATATGGTATTTTTATGGCAGGAACCGAAGGAATTTCAAAAGCATGGATTACAAATGTAGTGAAAAATAAAGATACGGCTACCGCAGTTGGGACATATACAGCATTGAGTTCTGTGACTGCTCTCTTATCGAGTTCGTTTGCGGGATTTTTATGGTATAATATAAGTCCTGAGTTTATGTTTATTTTCTCAGCTTCGGGAGCATTGCTTGTAATTATTTATCTTATCAGCAATTCATGGTCTGTACAAACTTGATATTTTATGCTGTTTGTAAGGAATAGCAGGAAACTTATTTTTTACCTGTTTTCTATAATAACAACCTGTACTGTGTCAACATCAAGCCTGCTTGTCAGAAACTTTTCAATTTTTCTGATATTTTGTTGTGCTTGTCTTTTTGGAATACTTTTTTTCCATTGAAGCATAATACTCGGTATTTTAAATTTTGCCATAGAAGTATCATTAACCGAATAGTTAACCATATGCGCTATGGAAAAAGAAATCTTTTCAATTTCGGGATACAGAATTTTCAGTTCTTTGCTTGCTTTTTCGTATTTTAGGGAATCAAGTTCATTTTTTTTCAGTTTTTCTTCCGCTGTTCTGAGTTTTGTCTCCAATTCTTTTTCCTGTTGGTCCTTGATTTCAACGGTTTGCAGTATATCGGATTTTATTTCTTCACGCAGATATTTTTCAAAACCGCTGGATGCATCATATTGTAGAAGTTTCAATCTGGATTTTTTTAGAACCGATTCGTTTAATGCTGTATTGAGCGAATCAGTTTTTTCGTCTGAAATTTTGTTTCCTACTGTGAAAATCGTAATTTGATTTGAATCATTTATACCGACAGATAATTTCCAGTCAATTACTTTCCTTTCAGGAGACTCAATATATCTTGAAATAAATGTATTGATTCTGTTTTTTAATCTGACTTCATTAATGATTTGAAAGAAAATTAAAATACTCGGAACAGTTATAAGAATTATTGTTGTTATCATTACTCTTTTTACTCTTGCAGCCACTTTTGAATCGACATATTCCTTGAATGGAAATTTCATTAGCCTTACCATTATGTATGAGGAAAAGCTAATGAACACTGCGTTGATGAAAAACAGATATATTCCCCCGAAGAATATATCCCATCTTGCTGTTGCTAATCCAAATCCGGCAGTACAAATCGGAGGCATTAAAGCAGTAGCAATTGCCACACCCGGAATTGCTGCTGCTGCTTTTGTTCTTGAACCTGCAACGATTCCTGCTACCCCTCCGAAGAATGCAACACCGACATCGAGTATTGTTGGTTTTGTCCTTGCTAAGATCTCGGATGTTGCATTTCCCAGAGGTGTTATTAAAAAATAAATTGAACTTACTAACAAACTGCCTATTACAGCAATAGCGAACTGCTTAACTGAAGTGAAAAATGTTTCTTTGTCGTGAATTCCAAGAGATAATCCCACTCCAAGTATAGGAGCCATCAGTGGAGAAATCAACATAGCCCCTATTATTACCGCTGGTGAGTTGGTATCCAGACCTATTGAAGCTATTAGTGCCGAGCATATCAAATACCATACATTTGCACCGCGAATATATATATCAGAACCTATCGAATCAATAGTTCCCTGTCTGTTTGCATCAGAAATAAGATTAAAGAAATTTTTTATATGAACAAGAAATCTGAGATATTTATATTTCCTAATATCAGGCATATAAATCCTTTACTTATCTTCCTCAAGTGCAGAGTCTCAGTCTGCTTTATTGAATTAATCAAAAATTTTTTTATAAATGTGGCAATACGGTTTTTTTCCCGTATTGGCATAATAATCCTGATGATAGTCTTCTGCAGACCAAAATTTATTTGCTTCCGTAAGTTTTGTGGCAACTTTATAATTTTTTTCTGTTAGTATCGAAATGATATTCTCTGCTGTTTTTCTCTGTTCATCATTTATATAAAAAATCTCGGTTCTGTATTGCTCTCCGATGTCGGGATCCTGCCTGTTGATTTGTGTGAAGTCGTGTATTTCAAAAAATAATTTTACAAGTTCTTCATACGTTACTTTTTTAGAATCGAATATTATTTGAACAGCTTCTGCATGCCCTGTATAACCGGCACACACTTCTTCATACGTTGGGTTTTCTTTGTAACCTCCTGTGTAACCGGCGGTGGTAGAAATAATCCCTTTCGAGTTTTTTAAAAGATATTCAATTCCCCAGAAACATCCCCCTGCAAAAATTGCTGTTTCATATTGTACTGAATCAGAGGGAATAAAGTTTAAAGATATTGAATTTACACAATGCCTTTTGTTTTTTTCCGTAAAGCCTTCTCCGAGGAAGATATGCCCGAGATGTCCTCCGCAGTAAGAGCAAACTATTTCTGTTCTGATACCGTCTTTGTCCGGTATTTTTTTTACTGCACCCGGTATTTCGTCATCGAAGCTTGGCCACCCGCAGCCTGATTCAAATTTATCCGCCGATTTGTATAAAGGAGCATTACATCTTTTGCAAATATATGTACCGTTTTCATGATGGTCAACATATTTTCCAGTAAATGGAAATTCTGTTCCTTTGTCAATAATTATTTTTTTTTCTTCCGGAGTTAAATCATTATAGTTCATATTATCAGATAAATTTTCTTTTTGAGTTATAGTTGTATTCTCTTTGTCCGACTTTAATTTTAAACAGCCTGTAAAAGAAACAGTTAACACAATTATTAAAATATAAATTCTATTCATTATTAAACATGTAATATTTATACTACATTTTAAAGTTCCTGACAGCGAAAAATTTTTTTTATTAACCCCTTTTTTTTCTTATTAATAATTTGGGATATAATTTTGATAATTATTGGATTTTATGTTAATAATAATTCTAAGACGTGCTTTGTATTGTAGTTTTGACACTTTGTTTTACGGGGATTGTTGTGTGAATTTGTTTCAGGATGAGTTGTAAAAGGATATATTGTTTCTGTTTATGGAAATTATTCTGGTTTTTAAAGTTATTCCCTCGTATATTTTCTTACGCTCGTTCAGATTGAAGAAGTTATATATATATCTGGATTTTGAAACCTCTAAATTGTATACTATCGGCGTAATTTTTTTAAGATACAGATAATTTACCGGAACAGTTGTAAAATTAAGAGTAAATAAAATAAAAACAACAAGTATCAGTTTTTTAGTTTTCATATTATGTAATTTATGAATATTTATTTTCAATATCAAGTAACCATTTAAATTGAATTAATCATCGGGAAACGTTAATTTTATATAAATTTCAAAATATTTTTATTGTTAAGCAGTCTTATAATAGGTTTATTTGCCGGATATATATTATCAATTCCACCGATAGGTCCAACCTCTTTTGCTGTTATTTCCAAAGGCTTTAAGAAAGATATTGTAGCCGGCACTTCTATTGGTGCCGGGGCAGGTTTTATGGATATGTTTTATATTTTGATTGCTTACGGAGGAGTATCCGCTATTATTTCATTTATACCTGAACATATCAATAATTTTTTTGAGTTAAATGAATTATACTTTAAAGCAGGATTAACTTTACTGGGCTGCTTTATCGTAATATTTTATGGATTTAAAATTATGAAAATGAAAATTGAGCAGGATAATAATAAGAATGATAAAATAGGTAAGATGATTGAAAAAGGAGAAAAGTATCTTGAAAAAAAAGAAGAAGAAGTAGAGAAAATACTGTATAAGAAACATGTTGTACCTGTCCAGAACGAAAATATATTTTCCTGCATAACAATTAATTTTTTCAGCGGGGCCTTTTTGTGTCTTTCCTCAATTACCTTGCCGGCATCATGGATAGCATTTGTCGGTTACTTGAAAAGTTACGGTGTGATTGATAAAAGTTTTATTTCCGGATTGATGCTGGCAATAGGAGTTTTTGCAGGAACTACACTCTGGTTTAATTCTCTTACTTATTTTCTTTCCAAAAAATCTGAAAGTATCAGACCTTCGACACTTAATAAATTGAATATAGCCGTAGGTATAATTTTAATTTTGCTGGGTGTATTTCTTTTTTTAAAAGCAATACAATTTACTTATTTTATTTTATCACCATAGCCTCTTCTTTGTGCTAAGTATCTCTGCACTTATAAATTTAACTATATAAAGATAACCTCTTTGTAAAATATATGATTTGTAATAGTATATATTTGAATAAATATTATGTATATTTCGTAAAATTTTACGTGTAATAATCTGTATGTCTTATGGAATGCACCTTGTTAATATTTGGTAACTCTATTTCTTCTTTTTGTATTTTTGATTCAAATTCCCCGCGAAATTTTCTTATTGTCCATTTTACGGGCCAGGCGGCAGCATCGCCAAGTGCACAAATTGTATTTCCTTCGATATTATCGGCGACCGAAATTAACAGGTCAAGATCACTCATTCGTCCCTTGCCCTCGCTGATTCTCCGTAGTATTCTTAGCATCCACCCGCATCCTTCACGGCAAGGAGTGCACTGTCCGCAAGATTCGTGAAAATAAAAATACGTAATTCTCGTTAGTACTTCCAGCAAGTCAGTATCTTGATCCATTACGATAATTCCTGCTGTACCAATTGCAGAATTGAATTCTTTTAAGCTTTCCGAGTCCATTTTTGCTTTTAAAGCCTCGTCTCTTGTGAGCGGTGGAACCGAAGAGCCGCCGGGAATTACAGCTTTTAAACTTTTTCCCCTCCAAACCCCTCCGCAGTATTCGTTTATTATTGTCATCAGCGGAGTTCCTGTTTCGAGTTCATAAACTCCGGGTTTATTTATATGACCGCTTATACCAAACAGTAAAGTACCCGGATGTTTTGGTTCGCCGACAGACGCAAACCATTTGCTTCCTCTGTTTATTATCTCAGGTATATTAGTAATAGTTTCTATGTTGTTTATTGTTGTAGGATATCCCCATAAACCAAACTGAGCCGGAAACGGCGGCTTAACGCGTGGATATCCTCTTTGTCCTTCAATCGAACTCATTAATGCCGATTCTTCCCCGCATATATACGCACCCGCTCCTTTATGAATGTATATATCTGTGGAAAAACTGCTTCCCGCGACATTTTTTCCAATGTATCCCTTTTTATATAGCTGATTAATGCATTCTTCAATAATATTAATCCATCTATAGTATTCTCCTCTTATGTAAATATAAGCGGTTTTAATTCCCATAGCATAACAGGCAATTAGTGTTCCTTCAAGAAACTGATACGGATTTCTCTCGAATATTTCTCTATCTTTAAAACTTCCCGGTTCGCTTTCATCACCGTTACAGCAAAGAAATTTAGGTTTATCTGTTACTTTTGGCATAAAGGACCATTTCAGTCCTGTCGGAAAGCAAGCTCCGCCTCTGCCGCGGAGTCCCGATTTTTTCACCTCTTCAATAACCTCGTCCGCTTTCATTTCTTTCAGAACCTTTTTCAAAGCGCTGAAACCTCCGTTTGCTTCATAAACTTCCAGTGTATTTAAGTCATCAATATCTTTTAATATGATTTTTGTCATCTGTGTTAGAAAATGTGTATTATATTTCTTTCTTGAATTTCTCTATCAGCTCGTCAAATTTTTCAAATGTGAGATTTTCAAAGTACTCTTTATTATTTACCTGCATCATTGGTGCGGTAGCACAGCTTCCAAGACATTCAACTTCTTCAATCGAAAACATTCCATCAGATGTAATTTCTTCTTTATTAATTCCTAATTTTTTGCAGGCATATTTGTATAGCTCATAACCGCCTCTTAGCATGCATGAGACATTAGTACATATCTGAAGGTGAAATTTTCCTTTTGGCTTTTTAAAAAACATTGTGTAAAAAGAGACAACCCCTAAAACGTATTCATAGGGAATATTGAGTAATTCTGCTGCATAACTCATAGAGTCTTTCGAAATCCACCCCTCCTTTTCCTGTATCATCCACAGAACAGGAAGTAACGAGCTTTGTGGACTTTCATATCTTTTTTTTATTTTCTCGATTTCTATTAATTCTGCTTCTGAAAACATATAATTATTTCATTTTCCTGTTTTTTCCGTATGGGAATTCTCCGGATTAGTATTAATTTTAATTATTATTTATCCGCCTCCCCCATTACAGGGTCTAAACTGCCTATAATAGCAACTGTATCCGAGATTAACCCTCCTTTTATCATAAAAGGCAATGCCTGCAAATTGCAAAAACTCGGAGAGCGGATTTTAAGCCGGTATGGGTGTCCTTCTCCTTTACTTATTATGTAAAATCCGAGTTCTCCTTTTGAAGATTCTATTGCTTGGTATGATTCGTCAATAGGAGGATTTATACCAAAATTAACAATTATAAAATCATTTATTAGTTCTTCCATCTTTGTATAAATCTTTTCTTTTTGCGGAAGAACTTGCTTGTTGTTTTTAGCATGAACAGAACCAGAAGGCATTTTTTCAAGACATTGTTTAATAATTTTTATTGATTCTTCCATTTCTTCTATTCTGATATAGTATCTTGCTAAAGCATCACTGTCGTTATAAACAGGTATCCTGAAATCGATTTTATCGTATATTAGATAAGGTTCATCACGTCTCAAGTCTCTCGGAACTCCTGAAGCTCTCAGTACAGGTCCTGTTACGCCAAGTTCGATTAATTTTTCTCTTGAAAGATATCCAACGCCCTCGCATCGTTTAATAAAAATCTTGTTTCTCTCTATTATATCTCTCATTTCCTTAAGATATTTTGGGAATTCGTCTATGAATTTCTTAATTCCCTCTATTGTACCTGATTTTATATCCTGGGCAAGACCGCCTATTCTTGTATATGATGTCGTGAAACGGGCACCGCAGATTAAATCATACAAATCCATTATTTTTTCTCGTTCTCTCAAAGCCCATAGAAACGGAGTTAAAGCACCTGTATCCATTACCATCGAGCCGTATGCTATAAGATGGGACTGTATTCTGCCTAATTCAGCTATTATTACCCTGATGTATTTAGCCCTTTCAGGAATATCCAGTTTGCAAAGTTTTTCTACAGCTAAAACGAATGCTACATTATTAGCAATTGGCTGCAGGTAATCTAATCTGTCCGTATGGGGAATATATTCATAGTAAGTACAATTTTCGGCAAGTTTTTCATATCCCCTGTGAAGGTATCCGAGGTCCGGAACACACTTCATCACTGTTTCTCCGTCGAGGCTGATGAGCAGCCGAAGAACACCGTGAGTTGCGGGATGAGAAGGTCCCATATTCAATACCATTTCATTGTCCAGGGCGTCCGAAAATGAAACACTCAAATCCTGCGATTCAAGAGCTTCTAAAATTTTTGTTCGCTTAATATTGGATTTGTTATCCTTTAAATCGTTGTATATAGTATGAGGCAAACCGAATCAGTTTTATTATTTTTTTGGTAAATGTAAAGAACCGGGAATTCCCATCAGTGGAAAATCCTTTCTGAGCGGATAATATTCAAATTCCTCGGGCATATATATTCTTCTTAGATCCGGATGTCCGGTAAATATAATGCCCATCATATCATAAGCTTCCCTTTCGTACCAGTTCGCGGATTCCCAAACTGCAGTAAGACTCGGCATTTTTGGTTCTTTTGAGTCAAGCCGGACTTTTACGAATAAACGGTATTTGAATTTTATAGAGTACAAATTGTATACAATTTCGTAACGATTCTCTTTAACGAAATTATCTATACTAACAGCATCGATAAGCATTTCAAATCTTGTTTCTTCGTTTTCCTTAAGAATTTTACAGATTTCTATAACATTATTTGTATTTGCTATTATTTGTGGAGTTCCATTTACATCGGTGTATTCGGGATGAAAACCTGAAAGTATGCTTTTTATTATATTTAATCTTTCCTGAATCATTTTATAATATCAAAATACACATTCATTTTAAAATTTTAAAGAACAAAAAGAGGAATAATTGAAATCCGAAAATAAATAATTATTGATTAAAATATAGTATTTTTAGAATTTAAAATTTCTATTTTAAATAGTATCTTGATAATAAAAACAGGAGCAACCAATGTTAAAAAAAGTCATCCCGATTACTCTTGCAGGAATGTTAATAATTTTTGTCCTGATTACTTCTTGTAAGAAGGAAAGTGAAATATCCGAAACGGATTCACTGAAAATAAAAGAACCAGTTTCAGTCGATACAATAAAACAACTTGATCTTGTAATTAAACCTGCCTTGGGACAACAATTCAGATATAAAATGTCAGAAAAAAGGTCAATTGAACAAAAAAGTCCTAATGCAAAACCTAATTATCTAAAAGCGGAAAACATACTGACTTATTATTATACTCATGATGTATTTCAAATAGAAGATGACGGCACAATAAATTATAAAATGAAATTTGATAGTATAAATATTATTTCTTCAAAAACCATCGGAGAAACCACACTATCGGAAACATATAATTCAAACGTAAAGGACTCTGTGTATGAAAAGCTTGATTATATCCAGTATAATGCAATAGTCGGTCAGGATTTTAAAGTTAGGGTAACGAATAAAGGGGACGTGAAAGATATATATGCTATAGAGAAAATACATAATAATCTGAAAAACAGAGTTGACAATTTAAACCCTGAAGATAAAAAAATTATTAAAGAGGCACCATCCGAGGAAGAATTCAAGCTGGTAATTAAAGCTGCTGTGCAAAAGCAATTTCAGAAGTTTCCGGAAAATATTGTAAAAATGGATTCCTTATGGGAAAGTTCGTATGATGACGTATATGAAGTTTTTCCGGTCAAGAATAATATAAGTTATAAAATTCTTAAATTACAAAATATCAACGGGGATTTGGTTGTTACTTTGGAAGGTAAACTTCTTATTGAGTTTGTTAAAAAAGAGATTAAAGATAAATCAGCAAGAGTTAAAATTGAAGTTAACGAAGCAGGGGGAACCAGTACTATTGTATTTAATTTGTCTAAAGGAACGATGAATCGGAAAGAAACTTTGATAATACTTGACGCTAAAACAAGATTATCTGCCGGCTCACAATCGCAGGAATTAAGCGAGAAGGAAAATAATACACTAACTATAGAACTATTGCAATAACAATGTATAAAATAAATCTTATAACACATCCTCTTGTTGAACACTATTTATCTATATTAAGAAACAAAGATACAAATTACTCCTGCTTTAAACAATCAGTAGATAATATTTCTTATGTGCTTGCTAGCATATTATATACCAAACTTGATTTAAACAGTGTAAGAATTAAAACCCCTCTGAAAATTGCAAGAGGTTATATTATCGGGGACGATGTCGTATTACTTCCAATACTCAGGGCAGGCTTGGGTATGATGGAAGGTTTTTCAAAGCTTTATCCTAAAGCAATGGTATCACATATAGGAATTTACAGAAACGAGAAAACTCTTCAACCTGTCAGATATTATTTTAAATTTCCCAGGATTAAGAACCAGAATTATCTGAAAATATTTGTTCTTGACCCGATGATTGCAACTGGCGGCAGCGTAATTTATACTATCGAAGAACTTCTGAAGAGAAATTGTAAAAATATTTATATAGTTTCATTGTTATGTGCCCCCGAAGGATTAAAGGCAATTGATAACAAGTTTCATAAACTGCTGAATAAAGAATTATTTATTTATACTTGCAGTGTTGATGAAAAACTAAACCGTTTTGGTTATATTTTACCGGGACTTGGGGATGCCGGAGACAGATTATTCGGTACAATATAATGATTAATTAATGTGTAATGTTAAGCAGTTATTATAAAAAGAAACTCGATGAATTAATAGCCGTATGCAAGAGAAATCTCTCCACAAGTAAAGTTGATGAGAATCTGATTACTAATGCATTCAGATTTGCTCTGGAAGCTCACAAAAATGAAAAGCGTGCTTCCGGAGAACCTTATTTTTCCCACCCTTACGAAGTTGCAATGATTCTAGCTAAAGAAATACCGCTTGATGATATTACAATTGCAGCTGCTTTGCTTCATGATGTTGTGGAAGATACCAAATTTACAATAAATGATCTCAAAGCAGAATTTGGTAACGAAATTGCAGATATTGTTGACGGTTCATCGCAGATTGACGGAATTTCTGATAATTATGAATTAAAACAAATAGAATCTTATAAAAAGATGCTTCTTTCAATGACATCTGACATTAGAGTAATAATTGTCAAATTTGCTGACAGACTGCATAATTTGAGAACACTGGAATTTTTACCTGACGGAAAAAGAATCAGGTTGGCACAGGAAACACTTGAGATTTTTGCTCCTTTTGCTCACAGGTTCGGTTTGTCTAAAATAAAAATAGATTTTGAAGATCTTGCTTTTAAGTTTCTTGACAGAAGAAAATATGACGATATTGCAAACAAATTAAAAGAAAAAAGAAAAGACAGAGAAAGATTCTTGAAAAAATTTATTGAACCGATAAAGGAGAGATTGACTCAGAATGGATATAAATTCGAAATATATACACGCCCTAAACATATTTACAGCATTTATAGAAAAACAATAGCACAAAATAAAACAGTTGATGAGCTATATGATTTATATGCTGTTAGAATTATATTGAATGAAGCTAGTAAGAATGACTGTTTTACCGTCTATGGAATATGTTCGGAAATTTATATACCGGTTCCTGAAAGATTCAAAGATTACATTTCCATTCCTAAGCAAAACGGATATCAGTCAATACATACTACATTAGTCAGCAAGGAAGGAAAGATGGTTGAGGTACAGATTCGCACAATAGAAATGCATGAGATTGCGGAAAAAGGAATTGCAGCACACTGGAAATATAAGGAAAATATCAAAATCAGCGATAAGCATATTGAAGACTGGATGAAATGGGTACGCGAAACTATTGAAAGCGTTGGAAAGGATGATTATACATCCAGACAGTTAATAGAAAGTTTCAGACTGAATTTATATCAGGACGAAATTTACTGTTTTACGCCGAAAGGTGAATTAAAAATTTTGCCGGCAGGGGCTACACCGGTTGATTTTGCTTTTGAAATTCATACTGAAGTCGGAATGAAATGTATAGGGGCAAAAGTAAACGGCAAAATTGTCCCGCTGAATACACCTTTGAAAAGCGGAAGCCAGATTGAGATTATAACCTCCAAGAACCAAACTCCGAAACGAGATTGGGAAAAGTTTGTTGTAACTCACAAGGCAAAAGCGGATATAAGAAAATTTTTTAATGCAGAGAAAAGAAAGTTCTCGGTATTAGGCAAAGAAAATTTTGAGAAAAAAATTAAAAAGCATAAAATTCATTTAAATGAAGAAGCACTCCTGAGATTTATACAGAAATTAAAGTATAAAGATCTTCAAACCTTTTATTATGAAATCGGAAAAAGTGAACCGCGACTGGAAGATATAATCGAGATACTTGTCGATAGAAATAAATCCTATCTGGAGCCGCGTGAAATTGACGACGAGGCGCTCGGAAAACAAGAGCTTGAAAAGGAAAAATTTATTTCTGAAGCAAGGTCATCCGTTGAAGATATTAAATTAGTAACAGAAGAAAAAAAAGAAGACATAAAAGGTATAAAATATGATTATGCAAAATGCTGCAATCCGATTCCGGGCGATGAAGTAATTGGGTTTATTACAAAAACAGAAGGTATTAAAATTCACAGGAAAAACTGCAAGAATATAGTAAACCTTTTTTTATTAGACCCGAATCGTATTGTACAGATTAACTGGGGGAAAGCAAGTGCGGGTGAGTTTACCTGCGGTATAAAAATTATCGGGGAGGATAAACCGGATATATTAAACGATATTACTAAAACAATTTCAAAAAGTTACAAGGTCAATATCAGGAGCGCAAATATTTTTACAAAAGGTTCGATGTTTGAGGGTACTCTTGTTCTTGCCATAGAAAATCTGAAACAGTTAAATACAATCCTGGAAAAAATAAACTCAATGGATGGTATATTGAGTGCTACAAGATATAACGACTGATTTCCTTTTAATCCTCGCAAACTACAACAGCACAGGCATATTCTTCTGTGTGTGATATGCTTACGTTAAATTTATATCCGGAAAAGTCGTTTTGTTTGGTATGGCAAATATAAGGTTTGCCTCTTTTATCATTTAGTATTTCGATGTCTTTCCAGCCGAAATCTTTCGAAATACCCGTTCCTATTGCCTTTGAGTATGCTTCTTTCGAGGCAAATCTGCCGGCAAAATGAAGTTCGGGTTTAGAAAATGATTTACAGTATTCGATTTCTTTTTCAGTGAGTATACGGTTGAAAAATTTATCGCCGTATTTTTCGATAATTTTTTTTATTCTCTTGATTTCTATGATATCTATTCCCGTACCTCTAACCATAAATTTTATTTTCTTTTTTCACAATGTCTATTAATTCCGAAATGCAGTTTATATCGTAATCGGAACCCGGATAAATTGTGTCAAATCTGTCACCATATCGGGCAAATACCGTTTTCATACTGACAGCTTTTGCTCCGACAACGTCTCTTTCAGCCCAGTCGCCAACCATCAGGCATTCTTCTGCTTGTAAATTCAACTGCTTAAGTGCCATTCTGAATGGAATTTCTGAGGGCTTGCGGTTCTTCGAGTCGTCGAATGTAATTACCACATCGAATAAATGATGAAAGTTTAAATAAGATAACCTCAACCATGCTTCCTTTGCCGGGGCATCCGATACAACAGCAAGTTTTAAACCCATTTTTATTAATTCGATAAGAGTAGGGAATACGTTTGTATATGGCTTTAATGCTGCCTCCCTTGCCGTACGATATGCGACGATTCCCGCGGAAATAATTTTGTAATCTACTTTTCCGTAAATATCTTTAAGCAAATTGTCAAAAACCTGCTGATATTCAATCCCTTGTTTTGCATAAATATTATTAATTCTTTCCTCCGCTTCCTTTCGTGAAATGTTAAGTCCTGCATCTTGCATGGCGTATATTGCTGCATCTATAGCACGCTCTTTCATTAGCATAAAATCCACAAGAGTATTATCAAGGTCGAATATTATTGCTTTAATCATATTACAAAATTAACTTTTTCTGTCTTTAAATTCTCTGCATATTTTACTCTTGATTCCAGAACTGTTCGCAGTTATTATTTGTCATCGAGCATTTAAAAGTAAAAATATTTTTTAGTATTTAACAATTTTTCCCCCTCTTACAGACTTGTCAGCAGTTATAAATCTTTTATTTCTGTTGTATTCATTAAATAGTACTCGGAAAAGAATTTTAAAAATTCAGATACTAAGAAAAACGAACCTGTAATTAAAATTAAATCCTTCTTATCTGTCATTGTGTATGCATATTTGAAAGCGGATATAATATCATTCTTTATTATAAATGAATTTCTGTTTCTTACAAATTTCTTCATATCTTCTGCACATATTGCTCTTTTGTATGCAGGAGTTGTCAATATCACTAATGAATTGAGCTTTTCAATTTCCTTTATGCATCTCTTTATATCTTTGTCTTTCATGATGCCGAAGATAATAACAAGTCGTTCATATTTCAGGTATCTCAGGTTGTCCTGCAGGTTTGAAAGTCCTTCAACATTATGTGATACATCTATTACAATTGTCAAATTTCTTGTAAGCACCTGAAATCTTCCGTAAAATTTAGAACGTTCGGGGAAGTTTGATAAGGCAGATTTCAATTCAGCGAAATTAAAATGAAAATTTTCCGATTCCGATATTTTTATTAGTGAAGCCACAGTGGTCGAAATATTTTGTAAATGATAGTCTCCTATTATTGGAAACTTTATATTCTTCATAATGCAATTATTGTAACAAATGTCAAAAATAAAGCCGTCGTTAAGCCGGAAAATATTTTTTAAAGATATTCTTGAAGATTTTATAAGTTCGCAATTTTTCTCCTTGCATTTTTTGCGGATAATTTTTCCTGATTTTTTATTCAAGAATCCGGTAACAAGTGGAATATTTTTTTTTATAATTCCAGCCTTTTCATAAGCAATTTTTTCAATAGTGTTACCAAGATATTCTGTATGGTCAATAGAAATTCCCGTTATAACGGATAAAATCGGTCGGAGTACATTAGTCGAATCCAATCTTCCGCCGAGTCCGCACTCGACGACCGCATAATCCACATTATTTTTCTTAAAATAATAGAATGCCATTGCCGTTGTCACTTCGAAAAAACTCGGAGAAATTTTTTCGATTAAAGGTAAAATTTTATTTGTAAAATCTATTATGAATTTTTTGGAAATTAAATTTCCGTTAATTAAAATACGTTCTCTGAAATCAAGAATATGCGGGGATATGTAAAGTCCGGTTTTAAAATTTTTTTCTATAAGAAATGAATTAATCATCGAAGCAACTGTTCCCTTGCCGTTTGTCCCAGCGATATGAATAGCTTTCAATTCCTTATGTGGATTTCCAAGATACTGCAGCAGTGTCTTAATATTTTTTAAATCATATTTGATTCCGGTTCTTTCGAGCCCGAATAAATATTCCAGGCACTTATTATAATTTGTAAACATAACTGACTTAAAAATATTAATTCTTTTTGAATAATACACATCATAAAGCAGTATATATTAGTAAGTTAATATTATAAAAAAGTCATTTTTCTTTAAGAAAGCAAATTCTTAGAGAATAACCTTAGCAATAAATTTATTGGATAAATTGTTGCAAATACTGTCAGTTTTGCTTAAGCAAAAACCCCCTTTATCCCTGTTTTATTGAATTGAATGTCCAAATTAATAGAAGTAAATTCATAGATTAATCGATTTTAATTTGTTAGAATCACATTTGGATAAAATTATAGTTAAGGGTGCAAGAGTTCATAACCTTAAAAACATAGATGTGGAAATTCCCAGGGACAGTTTTGTAGTGTTTACGGGACTTTCAGGTTCAGGGAAATCGTCTCTTGCATTTGATACGATTTATGCAGAAGGGCAGAGGAGATTTATGGAGACTCTTTCCGCATACGCAAGGCAGTTTATAGGCGGAATAGAAAGACCTGATGTAGATAAAATTGAAGGACTTTCTCCTGTGATTGCTATTGAGCAAAAAAGTATTTCTCATAATCCCCGTTCTACAGTTGGTACTGTAACTGAAATTTATGACTTTCTAAGATTACTTTTTGCAAGGGTAGGAATTCAATACTCTCCTGATACAGGTCTTGCTGTTACAAGACAAAGTATAGATCAGATTGTTGAAAGTATTTTTTCCTTTTCAGGACACAGGGTTGGTAAACAACCGAAACTTAGAAATAAGAAGATTACAATTCTTGCGCCTAAAGTAAGAGGCAGGAAAGGACATTACAAAGAATTATTCGAAGAAATTTTAAATGATGGATTTACGAAAGTAAGAGTTGATGGCGAAATTAAAGACATAATTCCTTCTATGAAAGTTGGGAGATTTCGAATACATAATATAGAAATTGTTATTGATAGAATTTCATTTGAATTTGAGGATAATGAAAAAGCAAGAAACAGAATTTATGAGTCTCTTGAACTTGCACTAAGATATGGTAATGGGGTAGTGATTGTAAATGATGGTATGAAAGATATAATGTTTAACGAAAAATTATCTGACCCGCTAACAGGCAGAAGTTTTTCCGAGCCCTCGCCGAATAGTTTTTCTTTTAATTCTCAGTATGGCTGGTGTAAAGATTGTTATGGGCTGGGCGAGAGAAAAGAGATTGATGTGAAAAAAATCTTTCCCGACAGAAATTTGACATTTAATAAAGGCGGAATTGCACCTATCGGAATTCCAAAAAGGAATTGGATATCTTTTATAACCTACGGCTTAATTGAAAAATATGGGGTTTCAGGGGATACTCCAATATGCGAATATCCCGATGAACTAATTGAGGCACTTTTGAAAGGAACCAAAGAAAAGGTAAAGTATATTTATCAAAATGCCGTTGGAAATTCGTATACTTATCATCACAGATTTTCCGGATTTGTAAGTTATATACTGGATACTTTTAGTCGCGCCACATCTGTTAATCAAAAAAGCTGGGCAGAAAGTTTTATTGCTGTTATGAAATGTGATGCATGTAAAGGAGCGAGATTGAATGAAGATGCGCTCTGGGTAAAAATTAAGACAAAAACAGGCGATAAAAATATTTTTGATTTGACTTCGATGTCAATAACCGACTGTCGGAAAATTTTTGATAAAATAAAACTTGAAGACAGAAAAAAGACAATCGCTGAACCTATTTTCAAGGAAATCAAGAAACGGCTCGATTTTTTGATAAATGTCGGACTCGGATACATAACACTTGACCGTAGTGCCAAAACTCTCTCCGGAGGGGAAGCACAGAGAATCAGACTTGCTACACAAATTGGTTCCCAGCTTACCGGGGTTCTTTATATACTGGATGAACCCTCAATTGGTCTTCATCAGCGTGATAATATCAGACTGATAAACTCCTTAAAAAATCTTAGAGATATAGGTAATTCTGTTATAGTAGTTGAACATGACAGGGAAACAATCGAGTCTTCCGATTTTGTAGTAGATTTGGGACCGCGTGCGGGTGAACAGGGCGGAGAAGTAATAGCAGCCGGTCCGCTACCTTCTATAGATGGACAGTCTTTGACCGCAAAATATTTAAGAGGAATAAAACAAATACAATATAACAAAACTCGCAGAAACGGGAACGGTGGACTGATTGTCTTGAAAGGAGCCAGGGGCAACAACCTCAAAAACATTTCACTGAAAATTCCACTTGGGAAATTTATTTGTGTAACCGGAGTCAGCGGTTCGGGTAAATCCTCTCTGATTAATGAAACGTTTTATAGAATATTATCAAACAAATTTTATAATTCGAATGAGTCACCTCTTCCATATGTTGAAATAGAGGGGTTGACAGTAAAAATGAAAAATAAAACCGAAAAAATTGTTGATAAGATAATAGAGATAGACCAGTCGCCGATAGGAAGAACTCCGCGAAGTAATCCTGCAACTTATACCGGGCTTTTTACTTATATTAGAGATATATATGCATCTCTGTCAGAATCAAAAATCAGGGGATATAAAGTCGGTAGATTTTCGTTTAACGTAAAAAGCGGAAGATGTGAAGCTTGTGAGGGAGGTGGACTGAAAAGAATTGAAATGAATTTTCTGCCTGATGTTTATGTGACTTGTGATGTATGTTATGGAAAAAGATATAATAACGAAACTCTGCAGATTCTATATAAAGGGAAATCAATTTCCGATGTTCTTGAAATGACAGTGAAAGAATCGCTGGAGTTTTTCTCAGCGTTTCCTCCGCTGAGAAGAAAATTGCAGACACTTTATGATGTCGGTCTGGGTTATATAAAGCTTGGACAGCAGGCAACTACACTTTCAGGTGGAGAAGCTCAAAGGGTGAAACTTGCTACGGAACTTTCCAAAGTTCAAACTGGAAAAACGATTTACATACTTGATGAACCCACTACAGGACTGCATTTTGAAGATATTAAAATGCTTCTTGATGTTCTGAATAAACTCGTGGACAGATCTAATACCGTTATCGTTATTGAGCACAATTTGGACGTTATTAAATGTGCAGACTGGATAATAGATTTAGGACCTGAAGGAGGGGATAAAGGAGGAAAAATAATTGCTGAAGGAACTCCTGAAGATGTTGTAAAAAAGTATTTTGATGTAAGCTATACCGCGAAATTTCTGAAAAAAGTACTGGTGCGAGAATAATACAAACCGTTTATTTATCCAAATCTCTCAAGTCGTATATTTTCGCTCGATACATTTTTGTCGGTTAAAATTTTTTCCATGGAGTCGACCATATCAGGCGGTCCGACAATGTAAAAAATCGGTTGTTGATAGTCTTTTATATGCCGGCTGATCATCTCTTCATTAATATAACCATATTCATATTTCCAGTCTTTTTCATTTGTATCATCTATAGTGGGAATAAATGTGAAGTTATCATTTATTTCCGCCCAGTTTTTAAAATCATCAAAAAAAGCCATCAATCCTGAGTTTCTGCTTGAATAAAATAAAAATAATTTGTAAGGAAGCTTTTCTTCCGTCACATATTCGACAATGCATCGCACCGGGGTGATTCCTATACCGCCAATTAGAAAAACACCGGGCTTTGTAATATCCTTATGAAGCGGAGTGTTTCCCATAGGCGGACCTATAGTAGCACTTGTCCCGATTGGTAATTCTTTTAGATTTTTATTGAATGCGGATTCTACCAGTCTTGTGGCAAAAAGTAAATCTTCTTTTTTTGCAGGGGAGTTCGCAATGGAAAAAAATCTGGAGTTGCCAAGTTCATCGTGGTAAACAGGTTCCAATAAGGTTAACTCAGCATATAAACCGGGTTCATAATCATAATGAATGTCGCTTCTGTCGAATAAAATTGCCATCGTGTTTTCGGCAATCATCTTTTTATCTTTCAGGTAAATTATATTATCAGGCATATGTTGAAATATTTATTTAAGTATAACAAGTTTTTGTATGGCTGTTTCTTTTTGTAAATCTCCCTCTATTATTATTTTGTAAAAATAAATTCCGTTTGCCATGTAATCACCATCGTTATCTCTACCATCCCAGAATATCTGGTTATAACCGATGTTAATCGGTGCATCTATAATTTTTGCAACCCTTCCCGATACTGTAAAAATCTTAATTTTACAGCTTGTAGGCCTGTTCAGACCTGCAAGACTGAATATGAAATATGTTTCATTCTTCATCGGATTGGGATAGTTGTATAAGTCCTGAACCATAAGTTCGTTTGAAACATAAACTGTATATTTAACACTGTCATAATTTCCGCTTAAATCTTTCAGAACTAACTTGAATGTATTTTCACCTTCCTTTAAAATCGGGCTGAAATTTATTACTATATCTTCTCCGTCAACTGAGAAAGAATTAGGTGTGATTTTTTCTCTCAAATTATTGTCGGACCTGATATTGTTTGCTTGTATGTTTGGATTTAGTACAGAGAAATTGTTGTTGTTTAAAAATATCCTTACCAGGGAAGTGTCAATCACATATCCCGATTGATTTTCTTTTCTTTGGAGAGAATTATCTGTTCTCAGATGTTCTGAATTAATTAAACTATTTTGCAGAGATGAGAGAATATTACCTATTTTAATCACCATGTCCGGATTGATTCTTACATATTCTCCTCCTGTTAATTTAACACCGTCTGCAAAGAAATCCACCTTGTGTATATTAGGAGTATTTCTTAAAGTAACATATACATAACCTGTATTGTTGAATGAATAATAATCATTCTGAGTTCCGAGCGGTATAACTTCAAAAGCGAGGTTAAGAGTTCTTTGTCTTGTTGGTATCCCGAATGATGTCATTTTAACTTTTGCCCTAGCACTCCACATACTGTCAATCTTTAATGTTCCGTACATAGTGTCGGTTCTGAGTGATACTTTATTGGAAAAATTGTCGTTCATCAAATAATAATTTACTATTACTCCCTGCTGAACGTCCCTGAAACCGACATTATAAAAATTGAATATAACTTTTAAACTGTCACCTTCATTTATCAACGAATCAGATTTGGCAATACTGTTATAATCTATTGCAATTTCTGAAGGTGCCTGATAGTTTAATGTAAAGGATTTGAACAGAGGTGAAGGGATACCCCCGTAAGCAATTATATCAGACTGTGTTAAACTCACCGTATCTACCTGTAATTTGTTGATAATTTTTAAATATGGGTACGTATAAGCATTCAGTGTATCAAGATTTACGAAAGTATTATCTGTTAAATCTGAATATAAAAGATATTCCTGTTCATATTTATCAACACCGTATACATCTGTCTTTATGCTTGTTTTTGGATATAATAGTTGATCCCAGTTGAAATATGACCATGTATGTGCTGGTCCGAGGTTATGCGTAACTGTTCCGTAAATATTCTGAAATTCAGGGTTTAATGATGCTGTTACAGGGTACCAGCCGTAAGAACGAACCTCAGAAACAATTGGATTGGGTGTCTTTTTGTAGCTTATGAAAGCCCATTGAGTCCAGCTGGTAATTTCTACGGAATCAACAAGAATACTGCCGAATTCTCTTAACTTTGTTTTCTCCGTTGCATTTAATGTTCTGGTTACACCAAGAGGAGCATTTTTAACAAGCATTAAAATATGAGTTGTATCGAAAGTGTTTAAGAAAGGTAATAGCGAATCCGGATTCTTATAATTTCTTACATCCAGAATGGTTCCTTTGTTTTTATCGACTTTTCCGATATTTAATCCGTAAAATTGGGTTCCTCCATTATTGGAATTAACAAGGGGAAACCAGTAATTGTTTACCTCAAAAAAAGATGCATTCCAGGGGTCACCCGCATAACATATCGCTTTCAGACTTCCTTGAAATTTACTTAAAATAATTGTATCAAATTTACATATAGAATTAAATAATTCAAAAGATTCATATTGCCCTGCAAATTTTTTAAAAATTATTAAACCTGTTTGTTGCCTTGAGTATTCATTATTTGATAACTTTTTTTCTTCGTTTATATCGGAATCACATATGATGTTTTGTAGTGATGTTTGCAGAACAAATCTCCTTGTATCGTGCCAATTAAGCGTATCACTGTTTATTATTGTTCTCGTCCTCCAGTAGTACAATTTATTATTTGTAAGCACTGGGAGTCCAATCTTAAACTTTGTAACAGGTCCTTGTGGATTTTCATTAAAAAATGTTTGTAAAACAGGGGAATTAAAATTTATATTTGTGTCAACCTGCAGGAACAACTTCACGCTGTTTTCACTTAGTTTCACGAATGGATTTATCCCTGTAAATTCAACTGAGTCTCCGGAAATAATTATGTTATCCACAGGTTTTAAAGGATAAAAAGAAATATTCTTTAAGATAACCGGAACAGTAATCTCGTTATTATTTTCATTTTCCAGTGTGAAACGATTATCTGCATCTATTTTAATATTTACCAAAAAAATTCCCAATGTATCTAATCTAAAATTATATATTATTGTATCGCAGTAACCGAAATTTTTCAGTACTGTATCTTTAATCTTATAATCAGAACCGTCTTTAATCAATATAAACCTCATCTTTACGGAATCAGCGGTAATACCTAAGTTTTTTGGAAATACTTTCAATTGAATGTATTGTTTTAATAGAGGTGAGGTTGTTGAAATAGAATAGTCGGATAAATTTATTTCGAATTCCGGATACTTGGGAATTAATATTTTTGAAGCCGGATCACCTAAAAGATTATAGCAATTTACAGTATGTCGTGAAGCAAAACTAATTGAATCAGGAGCCATGTTGTAACTTGCATAGCTTATTATATCTCCAATATATCTTAAAGTGTCATCTTTCAACCCTTGAAAAATATGATTATTAAAGATATCACCCGAACCAGTATATCCCCATCCCGTCGTACCTAAAAACCCGATAGCACCCTTATCTTCATAGTAGATAAACTTTTCCCCAAACCCTCTTTTTTCTGCTTTGGAATTTTCTCCTGTAAAACAGGTCATACTTATTATTAAAGGTAGCCTCGGAACATTGTTAAGGTTTCCGGGCATATCTCCTAAATCATCCCAATATCCTTCTCCTGCGTGACCAATATAATTTACAACCTGTGTACCGGAATCAAGTACATTTTTTATCGAATCCCTTAAATTAAATGTCATAAAACCCGTTGAATCATTTTTGTAAATCTTTTTCACAAAAGCTCCTGTCGTTGGTGTAATTACTTGTGTGTTTATTAGACCGTTTGATAATGCACTAAATTGTGCTTGCTCGTTTTTATCATATCCGGCTGCTATAAAAGTAAATTGCTTAGACCAGCGGTTTATAGTTTGATTATCGTAAGCTATAATTTTTGATACAACTGCCTGTGCCTCTGTATTGTTGTAAACGGGGATTCTGCCAATGTTTACTTGATTGTAATATGTAAAAGTACCAATATTGAAATTAGAAAAATATCCGTCGGATGGAGGATTTCCGTAAGTGGGAACTAAATTTTGATGGTATATGGAAGAAGTCAAATATTTTTTAGGGTCAAGCGAAGCTCTTCCGAATAATAAGATAAATTTCAGTTTTGGTAACTGCCAATTGTCGTAAACATATTTTGTAAAATTTCTTACTGCCGCCGGATTTTCAATTCCATAATTGAAAATGTCATATATATCTTCAATCTCAGCCTTTACGCTCCTGAAATTATTGAATGTTGCCCTGTGTAATCGTAACTGCTCTGCCTCTGAAGCGAAAAGTTTATTATAAATTATAAGATAATCTGCACCGTTTGAAAGGGAAACTAAATCAGGTACCTGTTTTTGCTTGATTCGAAAAGGCTTTTGAGTTATGCTGTCATTTATAATGAAAAATTTACCGTTTCCTTTGCCTGTGTATATTAATGTATCGGAACTAGAAGAGAAATTGTTTATTCTGGTGTTGTTTACAACGTCATAGATATTTACTTGTTTTATGTTGTTATAAGATGAAATTTTGAAAGTTATTGCTGAACTATCTGTTAGTTCAGATGTGAAATTGATTTTATTACTGTCGAAAGTAAATTTATAAGGATATTCTACCTCTACGAAATCATAATACATCCGCCCTGATGTGAAATTCGTTGAAGGGAAATATCTTACCGATACGTTGTTTCCCGAACCATATGTAAAATAGGAACTCGGGAAAGTCAGTGTTGTATCTATACGGTTGAAGTCGTCGGCTTCAATTGTATCTACAAGGTTAGAGTTGATTCTGATAATTAATCTGTGCTCATTAAATATCGAGGTGTTTCTGTTTCCGGGATATGCAAAAATCTTTAATCTGCATTCGATAGAAGATGATGGAAGCTGCATTACAGGAAATGTAGACGTATTTGTGTTGTTAAAAGCCATATATTGCCAGTACCAGCCTTCCCCCTGACAGATTTCTGTGTTAAAATACCTAAAGTCGGATTGTGAATTATTTGTTTCTCCGAGTGTGTAAACAAGATTATTTTCGAAATGCGTTCTCTTGTAATAATAATCATAGGGATATTGAAAAGTGGTTGAATTTGTGTATATCTGATATCTTAATCCGGCAGAACCTCCCCAACCGATCCAGTAAACACTCGTGTCTGAATATAAGTCATAGTATTCATCTTTAGTATAAACTACCTGATTATTCTGATTGTATGAGTTTGTTAATCCTCCGTAATTCCTCTGTCCCAAAAAATCAAAATAATCAGAATCATTGAATACTCCATCCTGCTCTCCGTAAAAATATATTGGAATCTGGTTCCCCTTATAAAATACTTTTACTGTTTGCGGATTAATAATTGATGGATTAATTCCCGCATTTATAAAATCTATTTTATTAATTCTGTAAATTCCGTCGTTAAATAAATACATCTTTAAATAAGTCTGATTTGGGGTTATCCAATTATAGTTTTGTGCACTTAATCTGATTGTACCTGTAAAAAAGGTGAATATTATTAAAATTTGTAAATAAAATTTACTCATACCTATTGTTAATTCTATTTTTTTATATTAAATTTTTGTTTTACTATTAAAATTCCTTATTTTAGAATAGTTTCGCCTTTAATTTGTATTAAGTGGTTTTTCTGCCCGATTAATAGAAAAAATTACTTTTTTTTCTTTGAACATTGTTACTGTTCACTTGAGTAACTATTTCAGTACTACAAGCTTTTGTGTGGCTGTCTCTTTCTTTGAATCTCCTTCAACAATTATTTTATAAAAATAGATGCCGTTCGCTATATAATCTCCGTCACTGTCTCTGCCATCCCAGAAAATCTGATTAAAACCTATGTTCATAGGGTAATTGATCTCTTTAATTACCCTTCCGGCTACCGTGAAAATCTTTATTTTTCCGCTTGACGGCTTGCTTGCTCCCGATATATTGAACATAAATGTTGTTCCGTCTTTCATCGGATTGGGGTAATTATATATATCAACGATTCTAAACTGTGGATTTACGTTTAATATATATATTACGGAATCTTCTTTGTAGTCAATATTATTATATAGTTTATACTTGTATTTAAAAGAAAATCTGTGGTTGCCTTCACTTAAACTGGGCTTGAAAAACACTGTCTGGTGTATGTAATCGGTAAATTGTACTTGCTCTTCTGATTTAATGTCTTTTCCTTCTGTATTAAATATTACATTTACAGGAGGAATTTGAATTCCGTCTATAAAGAGTCTGATAGTATCTCTTATTACCATTTTACCTTCATCTATATATTTTACGGTGATATCAGGATTTGATTGTATTAAATCACCGGTAACAGGTCTTATACCGTCATAAGTTATCTCTAAATTTGGTTTTAATGTATCCCCCGTTACTATTATTTGTACAAGTGCAATATTGTTATATTCAAATAATTCGTTGTTGTTAGTTAACTTTTGTTGAAAATATATGTTTATTGTATCTTTTAAAACCCCGGGTGTCCTTAAACCCGATGTGTTTACATTAACCTCGGAGATAAAAGAGCTGTCTATCATTAAAGTGTTACTGATGTTCTCAGTTTTTATTGTGTTAATTGTATCTCTTACATACCACTTATTAACTATTCCTGTCGCATCCGAGTATCCGACATTGTAATATCTTATTTGAATTCTAACAGTGTCACCCTCCTGAACCACACTATCGCTTAATATTACGGAGCCTATATCTGGTAAGACCTCAGGTGGTGGATAATAATTAAATTTTAAGGACTTAAACACAGGTGAGAAGTATCCTGTTACAGTGTCGATTGTAAGCTTTGTGTTTAGTTTTAAATATGGAAAATTATGAGAGTTTACCGTATCTATGTTTATTAAGTTATTGTTTGTTAAATCTGAGTAAAGTAGAACTGTGTTACCTTCTTTGCTTATGCCGTAAACATCAATTTTTATAAACGACAACGGATATAAATATTGTTCCCAGGAAAAATATTTCCAGCTTTCAGCAGGTCCTAATACACTATTAACATATCCGTTATTATTCATAAATAAGGGTGACATCTGACTTGTTGCCCCTAAATTAAATTCTGAAGAATATGCTTCCGAAACAACAGCTCCCGGTTCTTTTTTATAACTGATAAAACTCCAGTGAGTCCAAGAAAGAATAATAACGGAATCAATATAGCTGCTTCCAAACTCTTTTATTTTATTTTTTGCAGCCGTTGACATATTTGTTGCAGCAAATAAAGGATATCCCTTGCAAAACATTGCAATATCTGTCGTGTCGAAAGTATTGAGAAAATTTATCAGTGAATCGGAAGTTGTTATTGAAGAAAATCTGAAATTTTTTACCTGTAAAAACAAACCGTCGACTTTCCTGATTTTGGCAACTGTAAGTCCGTAATGCTCGGGTCCGGATAAATTATATTGTATGTTATTGGATATAAAATATGAGTTAAAATCCATAAATGAACTTGCTGTCAACGAACCTGTGAAATCTGAAAGTTTAATGCTGTCAGAATGAATTTCTGTCTGATGAAAGTCTGAAAGTGAGTATTGTCCCGGAAACCTTTTGTTAATGGTTACCTGTTCTGCATTGTGTTTTATATTTTTATATCGTGTATCTTGTACCAGTCCGTAATTATTATATAAAAACCTTTTGGAATCCGACCATCCCGTTGAATCTCCGTTTATTATAGAATTCATTCTCCAATAATATAGAGTATTTGTATCAAGAATGGGAATTTTATACTTAAATTTTGTCGTTACCCCTGTAAAACCATCCGTAAAGAAAGTTTGTAACAACGGAGAATTATATTTTATCGAAGTGTCAAGCTGTAACAGCAACCTTATTGAGGAAAATTTAAATTGCTTATAATTAAGATTTAATTTGTTTATATCGGCAATGCTTGGATTTAATCCCGTAATTTCAATTGTGTCTTTTTTTACAACTGAATTATCTATGGGTTTAAGAGGAATAAACGAGATATTTTTTAAGAATATTGGGAATGAAATTTTGTTATTTGTTGAGTCTTCTTCCGGATACCAGTTATCCGGATCTAATATTATATTCATTACATAGTTTCCCGCTGTGTCAAGTCTGAAATTATAAAGAAGAGTATCAATAAAACCAAAATTGTAAATTACTGTGTCTTTAACAGAATATGTATGATTATCCAGTAATAGTTTGTATCTGATTTTACAGGAATCTGCATGTGTACCTAAATTTTTGGGGTTGATTACTAAACCGATGTTTTCATATAGCGAAGGAAAAGGATTGAGCAGAGTGTAATCGTTCAGCTGTATATCAAACTCCGGGATATCGGGAAGTAACAGCCGAGAAGCAGGATCCCCCGATAAACAATAACAGTTTATTACATGTTTGGTCACAAAACTTATTGAATCGGGCGTCATTATATTTCCTGCATATTTCAGTATTTCACCTAAATACCTTACTGTGTCCTGTGCTAATGCCTGTAACATATAACCGTTTAAAGTGTTCCCTGTACCTGTAAAACTCCAGCCCGTTGTCCCAATGAAACCAATAGCCCCTTTGTTACTGAGATAAATGAATTTCTCACCAAAGATTCTTTGAGACGGATCGGCATTCTTACCCGTAAAACAGGTCATACTGAAAATAAGTGGTAGTAAATTTCCGTTGTTTAAAACACTCGGATCTTCCATACCATTGTCCCAGTATTGAAAACTTGCATGTCCGATGTAGTTTACAAGTAATCCGCCTGCATTTATTGCATTTTTTATCGAATCTCTGTAATTAAATGTTACACCACCCGTGGAATCATTTCTGTAAATCTTTATCGGAAAACCCGAAACGGAAGGAGGTGTTATATATGTATTTATAAACTGATCTGATTGAGCAGCAAATAAAATTTGTTCAACTCGGTTCATTCCGCCGGTTATGAAAATTCCCTGCTTTATCCATTTTTGTAACTGCTGGGATTCATATGAAATAATTTTATTAACCATATCATCCGCTTCTGAAACTGTGTAAGCGGGTAACCTGCCCACTGCTATATTTTGCGTATAAGTGTATGAACCCAGATTTGTATTGCCGAAATATCCGTCTGAATTCGGATTCCCATATACAGGTACTAAATTTCTGTAATAAACTGAACCCGATTGATTTTTTTTGGGATCAAGAGAACCTCTTCCGAATAATGTTAAAAATCGCACCTTAGGAAACTGCCAGTTGTCATATACATATTTTACGAAATATCTGACGGCTATGGGATTTTCTATTCCGTAATTGAAAATATCGTAAATATCTTCTATCTCTGCTTTGTATGACCTGAATGAATTGTGTGACGACCTGTAACTTGAAAGTTGTTCAGCTTGAGTTTCAAATATTTTATTATAGACTATTAAATAATCCGTTCCGTTGCCGGTTGATAATAAGTCAGGTACCTGTTTTTGCTTTATTCTGAAAGGTTTCCTTGAAATATAGTCATTTGCTATTTCATAAATTCCGTTTCCCTTTCCGGTAAATCTCAAAGTGTCGGATGATGACGTAAAACCCGTTATCCTTAAATTGTTTCTGATATCGTAGATATTGACTTGTTGATTTGTATTGTACCCTTTAACTTTAAATATATTTGCGGATGTGTCCTGTGGAATTGATTTGTAACTTATTAAATTATTTGTAAAAATGAATTTTTCCGGATAAGTTAACGTAAAACAGTCAAAGTAAATATAACCCTTGTAGCCGTCCGGATTTGTATATCTGAACGATATTTGATTGAGTGATGCTCCTGATAGAATAGTGTTCTGAAATATAATTGTTGTATCGAATCTTTTATAACCGTCTGAAAACAGAGTATCTATAATCGTTGAATTGATTGCAATTATTAAACGATGTTCGTTAAATATTGAAGATGAAGCTGAATTTGGATAAGCAAATATTTTTAAAGAGCAAAGAGTAGGAGAAGTGTATAGGTTTGGAGCATAAAAACTTTGATTTATTATACTGTCTTTTGTGAGTTCTTTCCAGTACCACCCTTCCCCAAGTACTTTTTCTGTGTTGAAATATCTGAAATCGGTATTTGGATTTGTGGTTTCTCCTAAACTGTAAATAGAATCCACTTCAAAATGTAGTTTATTGAATTTAAAATCATATGGATAATCTATCGAAGATTGATTTGTATAGTTTGAGTACCTCAAACCATAAGTCCCTCCCCAGTTTACCCAATAGACATTTGTGTCTGAATATAAATTAAAGTATTCATCCGTTACATATCCGACTTTTAAAACACCGCTTGATTCGTAATATGTATTTGTAATACCTCCATAATTTCTCTGTCCGTAAAAATCAAAATAATCTGAATCATTAAATATTCCATCTTCTTCTCCGTAGAAATAAATTGGTACCTGTACCCCCTTGTACATTACCTTTACCGTTCTCGGATCAATCACATTTGGATTTATTCCGGAATTTAAAAAATCTGTCTTGTTGATTCTGTATATACCATCCTCTACAACATACATTTTTAAATAAAGCTGGTTTGGAATTATCCAGTTGAAATTTTGTGATAAACCTATTTTTGTAATGACGAATAATATTAATAAAACTATAATTTTCTTCATAACTTCAGTCTTGACTTTCAGCTATCAGCCATATTTTCCGTTATTTGTTATTCTGAACTTGCCTGGCTGACTTTAGGGCTTTAGTTTTCAGAATCTCCTGCCTCTATGTGCTGTCAGCTGTTCCCGAACCGGGGATATTTAATTGAACAAAGATATTTCTTTTTCATTTAAGTTTCAATAAACTAAATTTTTGGAGAATAATTTTTAGTATAAAAACCGGATTACCTATAAAATATCTGTAAAACAATCGTTTAGGTTCTAAGAAAAATCTGTAAAGCCATTCAAAACCTATTTTTTGCATAAAAACTGGAGCTCTTTTTTTTGCTCCGGAAATAAATTCAAGCCCGCTGCCTGCAGCAATCTGAACGGGTATTTTGATTCTTTCAAAGTTTTCATAAATCCACTTTTCCTGATATGGTGTTCCTAATGAAATCATTATTATGTCCGAATCCGGTATTTTTGTCATTTCTTTATTCTTGTTTTCAAGATATTCCTTTCTTGATGTAAGTCCTGTTAGTATAATATTTGGATATGTGTTTTTAAAATTCTTTTTTATCAGTATTTTGGTTTTTTCGCCTCCGCCAAGTAAATATACCCTCCACCGCCTCTCATTTGCTATCTTGAAAATATGAAAATATAAATCTGTTCCTGTGATTCTTTTTTTTAATCCATTTTTCCCGTATAAAAATTTTGAAGCAAGAAAAATTCCTGCACCGTCGGGATATATTCCCGTGATCTTCGATAGGTATTTCCTTTCGTCTGTATGCCTTAAATAATATTGGGAATTGTATGTGTTGATATACGTGATGGAAATTGCAGACTTTTCATTTACTGACTTGATTATTGTATCCGTTATTTCACTGTAATCTTTGTCTTGAATCTCAATCCCTAATATATTTACTCTGTTTTCTTTGTTCAAAATTTATTAAAATTATTTCAGATATTCGTAATAGAGTTTCTCAATTTTAGGAATTACCGTTTTTTCTGTGTATTTGTTTATGATTTCTTTATGTAGATTTTCTCCGCATTTTTCTCTTAGTTTAATGTTTTTTGTAAATAAAATTATTTTTTCAGCAAGCTCAGATTCATTACCTGCTTCGAAAAGAAGTCCGTTTTTTTCATTTATTATTAGTTCTTTTATACCGTCAACGTTTGATCCGATAAATGGTTTCTTAAATAATCCGCATTGAAGCATAAAATTTGGAAAAGGTTCAATAATGGAAGGTAATATACAAACATCCGAGTTTCTAATAAATCCTCCTAAAGATTTTTGCGGTGAAAGTATTTTTACATTTATATTTAATTCATCAATTAATTTTTCGTATTTTTTTTGTTCTGGTCCTTCTCCAATTAGAAGCAGGTTTATATTTTGAATTTGAGAATTTTCATTTGTTGTTTTAATAATTTTTAACGCTTTCAATATAGTTTCAAAATTTTTTTCTTCATGAAACCTGCCGGCAGACAGAATTTTAAGTTGCTTTGTGGTGCTATCTTGCCATACATTCATATATTTATACATCGATAAATCCAGACTATTGTCTAATTCTTCTGTCTCTGCGAAGTTAGGTATGACTTTTATTTTACTATCTTGTACTTTAAAGATTTTTTCAAGATTATCTTTTACAGCGTTGCTTACAGCAACCAATATATCGGATTTATATTCAATATAATATCTGCGTTTTAAAATACTTAAAACTGTTATTACGCTTAGAACATTCTTTTTTTTTGTTCTTTTGATTGCAGAAAGAGCTATTTTCTCGGTATATCTGTGGTTGCTATGCACTATTTGGATTCCGTTGTCTACAATTATGTTGCTTATTTTTTTTATGTTTTTTAAATATATTGACGGTTTCTTTTTGTCTAGATCAGGTAAAATGTAATACTTTATATTGTTCTCTTTCAATCGCTCCAGGGAATCTCCTCCGTTTGTTATGAACACAACATTATGTCCAAATCTCCTGAAGTATTTTAACAGTAAATTAAAGTAATACGACCTTCCGCAAGTGTAATAAAAATTAGGTGAAATGTACAGTATATTTAATTTTTTTTTATCCATTTATACTTTTTTGACTTTCAGCTTAATCTGTTTCACTGATTTCCATATCTTCTGTTTTTAACAATAGCCATACACCCTTTGGATTTATAACAGCATGTGTATAATCAAACGGCATAATTATAACAATGTTGTTATCATTATTGTTTCTGCTTGTTTTTGTAATCTCAAATTTATATCTATTTTTATATATATTTTTTATCTCTCTGAAATTTTGATTTTTGTTATTATTTTCACCGGATAAATATGTAGAATAATAATTTATTTGTTTTTCCTCAAAATAGTTTTTCAGTCTACCTGTTACTATATAACTTGTATATTCAAAACTGTTTATTAATCCGTCGCCGTTGATTATTTTTCTTTCCGAAAAAAAACCTGTTATACCCGAAAAATCGACTTGATATATATTATCGTTTTCATTTGTAACGGATTTAACTTTTTTAGAGTATTCTATTACGTTGTTAAATTTATAGTTTAATATTCTTGTTTCAAGCAAATAGAAAACACAGAAAAATATAACGGCAGTAAAAATTAATCTGCTTTTCTCTATCGTATTTTTAAATAAATAAATTGTAAAAAAAATTGACAAAAATATTGGCAAAGTCATATACCATTCACGGATTCCCAGCGAATTGAAAAACAGATGTGTTACCGCGAACAATGTGCATCCGACGCATAATAAAAACATAAAAAGACAGATTCTTTTGTCTGTATTTACTGAATATCTTTTTTTGATAACAACATAGAAAAGAATTATATTTACCGATAATAAAATTACTAATCTTGTGAACTGATTGAATATTTTTTCGTTACCGGATAGCAGCGATGATATATTGTTTTCAATAACCACTTTTGGAAAAGTATTCAAAATCAGGGTAGATATTGTATATGTATGTCCGAAATAAAAATAATTTATTCCCGAATATATTGTAGCAGTTATGAGTATTGCCGCCATATAAATAAAAATTTTGTATAATACCTTTTTTATAGAATCGGAGTTTGTATTTATAGTTGTTTTATTATGTAAGAACAATATATCACCAATTATATATAGCGGTATTATATTATATAAGTAATCGGTTCTGCTGAGGTATAAAAGAGATAAAAATAGAGATTTAACAATTATGATTTTTCCGTTTACTTTTTCACTTAATGTTAAATAAATAAGTACCGATATTAAAAGAATAGAAATATGTGATTCCAATCCGATATCTCTTGAAAAAACAAAACAAAATATCAGAATAAAAGAAAATACAACTGTTTTTTTGTATTTATAGTTTTGTTCTGTGTTTATTGTTTGTTCTGCTGTTTTAATATTTTCCTTTTGATTTTTATTGGGAAAACAACCGGAAGTATTTTTTTGTAATAATAACTTATAACATTTATTCAGATAATGTGATATAATAAATATAAGCAAGACGTGAAAAAAAAATACAATTCTGTAAACCAACTCAGGTGTAGTATTCTTTAAAAAGTTTAACGGAAACAAAATAACAGACAAACACAGAAAATATAAAGGATGATATCCGTTTGTCGGGTTTATGCAGTCAAAAGTTGAACCCATACCTCCGGAAAAATTATAAGAGGTTTTAATATAGAAGAAAGCGTCATCGTGTGAAAAATTTATAATAAAATTAAAAGGTAAAAACTGAACAATCAAAAAAATTAAGCATATTATTAATAAGAAAATAAATTTTTTTCCTGTTATCCCGGTTTTTTTATGAACTCTTTCGTGTATCTTTTGATTAGGCAATTAATTGAATTTTTTAGATTACAAAAAATTAGTAATTCCAATATCAAAAAAAACCACATTTTTTTTGACCGTATTTATCTGTTTTAACTTACGTCAAATTGTGTTTTTTCCTTAAATATATAAAAAACACACTTTTTTATTTTAAAAAACTTTTTTACATTATATAAAACATAAAGATAATAATATGAAAAAATTTACATTTGTACTTTTTATTGTTTTCTTCTCATTATTACCCTTGGTATCTTTCTGTCAGTCAGAAACGACAATGAAAGATATCGTTGACTCAATTAAAAGTAAGGTTTACTATCTTGAGGATGTTCTGGATATGGAAATTGTTAATATTACAGCAGATCTTCTTGTGGGAACTACAAACACAAAATCAATTTTCAGAAATCTTGATAAATCCTGGGTTTATAAATTTCATGCTGTAGGAGACCGCCGTATATCAGAATTAGAAGTAGTTATATATCATAAAAGAGGAAACAAATGGGAAACTGTAGGAGAAGAATCGGGAAAAAATCCTGAGATTACTATATATCCGGAAGAAAGTGGACTTTATGAATTCGTAATTAGAGTGGCTGGTTATAATTTGGAATATTCTGCCGGACATTTTGCTACATTTCTGTATCATGACGACCCTCTGAAAAAATAACGGTTGTTTACGATAACTCGAATGCCTTTTAAATTATTCCGTTATTTTTTGTATCGTTTTTAAAACATCATGAACTGTGATCTTGCTTAAGCAGTATGTATCTTTCATTTTGCACTCCCATCTGCATCCGAAACAATCTAAATAATGAAATAAATAAATTGCTTTGTTTTTTCTTGATTTAGATTCGAACGGAAAAAATTTTCCGTAACTTCCGCCGCCGATAATTGCAATCATCGGAATGTCCAGCCTGTAAGCAAGATGTGTAAGACCTGAATCATTGCCGATAAATAATTTTGATTTGCTTAATATGGATGGTATGTATTCAAAACTTCCCGTCCATATTCTTGTATTACCCGATGAGATATTTTTAAGTATATTAATATCTTTCTCCAACCCTATAATTAACATATTGTAATCTTTTGAAAGAGACTTGCATAATTGCCTGTAATTATCAGTACCCCAATTCTTAATTGGATTTGTTGTTAATGGTGAAATTACAATGTAATCTTCTTGGAATGGTATTTTATCTCTTATATTAATATTTATATTGAATGTTTTTTCGTTGAATATTACTATTTTGTTTTCAGGATTATTTGTTAATCTTTCTATTAAATTTATGATTTTTTTGTATTCGTTTGTTTCGTTTTGAAAAAGTAATTCTGTGTATTTTTTATTATAATATTTACCGAAATATTTTCCTAGATATTTTAAATCTGAACAGGTTGTGAATTTTTTTGTGGTCCCGGATATAAGTGTAATTTCATCATTTATTGTACCCCTTGCCGGAGAAACATTGTATGATTCTGCCAGATTCAGGTTTTGTAACTTTTTTAAAGTTTTAAATCGGTAAAAGAGATTGTTTTTGTACTTTTTGTGGTTGTAAAAAACGAGTATGATGCTGCCGTTGTATGCGCTGAATATATTTTTATAAATGTCTTTTATTAAAAAATATATTTTAGAATTTATTGAGAATAAATTTTCATTTTCTAATATTAATGAAGATACTACCAAATCGCCTATTTGTTCTGTATTCACAAAAAGTAAGTTATTCTTTGTAACTTCTTTTTTGTCCTTTATAAGTAATTTTAAAAAGTTAAATATAAAAAAACCAATTAGATTTTTAAAGAAAACCATTATTTGTATATTCTCTTTATTTTGTTGGTGTCCAATTTAAGTATGCGGTTAATTGTGAAATTTATTCTCTGTGTTGTTTTTGTCTTTCTCAGGGTTCCAAGTATTGCTTTTCCTGATATTGATAAAATCAAATACCTGAAAATTTTGTGAAGCTTTAGTGGATTAATTATCAGGCATTTTAAGAAGTAACACTTTGATTTTTTAATGCTGCCTTTGTAATACTCAAGTAGACCGAATCTGTAATTTTTATCATACTCGGATCTTCTGTCTTTTATTTTGTTGTAATATTGTTTGAGATATTCAAATCCTAAGTTATAAGAAACTTCGTCGGCTTTATGATATATGGTTTTGTCTTTATTGCTGATTCTGTAAAAATATAATGGTTTTTGTATGTTGTAAAATCTGTATCCCTTCCTTATTAATCTGATAAAGAGTTCTGTGTCTTCTGCATAAACTATATCTTCCCTGTAAAGACCTGCTTCGATTAAAACTTTTTTCCTCGTAAATATAGTCGGATGAAGAACAGATGTTATTATAGGCATCATATATTCGATGTCATCATTTAATTCCGGCATTTTCTTGATGAATATTTTTTTCCCGGTTCTATCTATAACAGTATAATTCGTTCCAACAACATCTGTTTCCGGATATTTATTTATATAATTATATTGTTGTTCAATCCTTGTTGAGTCTGAAATATCGTCACCGTCCATCCTTGCTATATATTCACCACTGGATAAAGTTATGGCTTTGTTTAAGGCGGTTGAAAGATTTCCGTGTATGTCTTTTATATGCTTTATACGGTTGTCGTTAAATTCTTTTATTTTTTTTTCTGTATTGTCTCTTGAGGCATCAATTATGATTAGCTCTAAATTTCTGTATGTCTGATTTATTATGCTCCGAATTGCCAGGCTTATATACTTTTCTGAATCTTTTACAGGCATTAATATTGAGACAAGAGTATTGTTCATTTCTCGAAAATTTTTTTATCGGTTGCTAAAATAATATTTCTTATATAAACTTAGAATATTACTCCATTTTAATTCATTATATTTATTAATTGAATTTTCATTAGCTTTGAATAATTCGCCTCTGTTCAAATTTAAAATGTTTAAAATTGTTGCAAGTTCGTTTTTGTTTCCGTATTTATAAACATAACCGTTAACCTTATTTGTTATAAATCTTGAAAAACCTGTTTCTTCAGTCACTACAGGCAACAGTCCTGATACTACGGCTTCTGCAATTGAAATTCCAAAAGGTTCATAAAAACTTGCTGATATAATAATATCTTTATCTGCGAAAAACTCTGCCAGTTCAGATGGATTCATAAAGTTGTAATAAAATATTTTGAAATGTTTATTTATTATTAACAACTTTTTATTTTCGCTTATAATATGTAATTCACAGTCAAAATTTACTTCGTTTAAACTATCTCTTAAAAAAACAAACCCTTTTTCTGCTCTGGTTATGTCAGATATAAATACAATTTTTAGTACGGTTGATGCTGAAAAGTGAATTCTTTTATTTACGTTAAAAAACACTTCATCGACACCATTGTTTATTAGAAACATTTTTTTATCGTTGATATTATAATATTGATGCAGTAATTTTTTATTGTCTTCTGATAAACAGAAAATAAAATCGCAGAATTTTATTATTAGTTCTTCAATAATTTTATTTTTCAATTCCGTAAATTTTGATTCTTTCCTGAAGTATCTGTTTTCGTGAGTAACTATTCCGTGTAAATTAAAGAACAGCTTAAAAACCATAAAATATTTCAAAACGAGAACTATAACAGCAAATCTGCTAAATGTTATTAAATGTATTATTTGAGGATTAACCGAAATAATCTTAATCAAAAAAGGAAATAATCCGCACATTATTACTTCACTTTTATTTATTTTACAGATTGTTTCATTTCCGAATAATTTTTTGAGGTAACCGAATTTTTTCCCCTCCTGAAAATATGTTATAAATAAAGATTTTTCTTCTCCGGAGAATTCCGTAAATATTCTCTTTGCTACTTTCTCAGGACCGGAAAGAATTTCCTCCTTTTCAAATGAACCGACGTAAACTACTCTTATTTTATTTTTTGATTTTTTCAATATATCTCGTAATAATTTTAAGATGTAATTTGTTATTCAGAATATTTTTTATGCGGAAATATTTTCCGTATTTCGTTTTAAAATCTTTTCTGTAGGTTAAAATGTTTTCAGAAAGTAAAACCACGGCAAATTTTCTAAGCCAGATATCATCGAAGATCTTTATTTTTTTGTGTTTGTATTTTTTGAAGTCTTTCTTTTCCCATACGCTTTTATGCTCTTCATATATATTGTCGTATTTTTTTGTTTGTACCCAGTTTTTACCCAAAGGTATATTGATTAATAAATACTTCGCATTTTTTAGGCAAAGAGAAACAAGTTCAAGACCATCTTCTTTTTCCATGTGTTCTATTATATCCCCGCATATAATTAAATCGTATTTTTTTTTGTTTTCCCGCATAAAGAATAGAGCATCAGTAAAATGTATCTCGTTATAAAACAAATAATGATAAGGCTTAATGTAATCGGAAAAAATTTCAACTCCGTCTATCACTCCCTCCCATCTTGTCGGATATTTTTCATTGTCCCATATCTCAAGAAATTCTCTTGATAATATTCCCCATCTTCCGAATCCGACTCCTAAGTCAAGAATACTTTTCGGATTAATTTTTCTGATTAAATCTATGTTATATGAAATATTCTGCCAGTTAGAAGTACACATATAAAAATTATTTAACGTACGGAATATTTTTTCTGCAGAATTTAATAATAAAGACCGTATCTCCAAAAAAGATGAAATATTCTGTAATCAAGGTTGCGAATACTGCTCCGATTATTCCGTAAGCCGGTATTAAAAACAAATTCATTATTATGTTTATGATTAAACCGCTCAGGGTAATATACATATTTGCCCGGTAATTCTTTGTCCCGTTAAGTATTGTTCCGGTCAGATTGTTTGCCGCAAGTGCAAACACTGAAAACGATAATATTTGTAAAACAGGGATTGAAGCTTGAAATTTTGAAGTGTAAAGTAGTTCTATAATTGGTTCTGCTCCGGTTAATAATAGTATATTTATAATTAGAGATATCCAGAACAGAATTTTTAAGTATTTCCAGAAAAATAATTTTACAGCCGCCGGACGCTTGCTTAAGTAAGATACCCTTGTTAATCCTGCAGTTAATAAAAATGTGAATGTAATATTGGAAGCTTTGTAAATTCCGTATCCGACATTATAATAACCGACTTCGGTATAATTTTTTAAAGATGCGATAATAAGAACATCAATTTTATCATAAAGAAAGTTGAAAATAACAGCAAGTGCCAGAGGGATTGATGTTTTTAAAATTCCGGTCGTCAATTTAAAGTCCAGTTCTTTGAAGGAAAAAGATAAACCTGAAGTAACGGTATTGTAAAAAAGTAAAACATTTTGTAAAAAAGTTCCGGCTAATAATATTGTGAAAAGCCAGAACAAATTTGAGTGAAATACATATATAGAAATTATGAAAATCATTAATATTAATAAACGCGGAATGAAAGAAGAAATAAACTGGCTCTTATAATGATTTATACCCGACAATGCGGAATTCAGTAATCCGGCAAGTGAATTTAAGTAAACCATAACCAGTATGACCGAAAATAATCCGCTGTTTATGCTTTTAAAGAAAATGATATAAATAAAAAAGAATATTGTGGAATAAACGAAAAATTTTACAAAAACGATAAGTATTATATTGCTGAATAGTTTATTTGGGTCCTTGATACCAGAAGCTATTTCTCTTTGGAAAAATACAGGTAAACCCATATCAAGAACGTATGCAATTATAGACGCGGCTGTCAGTAACGTTATAAGGTTTCCGTATATATCTGCGGGAAAATTTCTTGCGATTAGAAGAAAAATAAAAAAGAAAAACAGTCTTTCGAAAATGTTTAAGTATAGCAGAAAAACACTGTCTCTTTTTGTCGGCTTTGTTGTTTTTAATTTTATTGCCATTTTAAATTATTGAGTATGAATGTTAATCTGCTAATGCATTAAAATTCGTTTTTTTTTATACTATATTTAAACATCTATCAAACAACATGAAAAAACTGCCTTTGTTATTCTGTCTTGTATTTTTAGTACCTGTTTTTTTTGACAATAATCTTATCGATGTCAATATCTTTCATAACTTTATTTTTTCTCTGTTCTTTCTTCTTTCAGTAATCTCGGTTTTTACAGTATCATTGAAATCAGGCAAGGCTCAACTTAATAATGTACTTCTTCTGCTTTCTCTTTTGTTTTTTGTTTTTATATTTTTATCATCTATTATAAATGATAGTTTTATTGTTTCATTGAATAAAACAGTTCGATTCTTGTGTTTTTTCATGTTTTCTTACTTTCTTGTCATTGTTTCAAATATAATGGAATTAAACGATTTTTTAAAATACATATCTTTTACAATTATAGTTGCTTCGGTAATTATTTCTGCTTTAGGTTTTATTCAATTATTGGGAATTGAATTTTTATATATAAGCAGAAATCGTCCGGGTTCAACTTTAGGAATACGAAATTTTGCAGCAGAGTATATCAGCACTGCTGTAATTTTTAGCATTTTTTATTATTTCTTCTCAAAACACAAAAAAACAGTTATTTTATGCCTGATTTCACTGTTAATATCCTATACTTATTTACTAATTCTTAGAACAAGAGCATCATTCGTTTCATTCGTCGTTACAATGATGATTTTTTTAATCCTTATGATTACTTTTTACAGAAAGAAATCTTTTAGTCACTTTGTTCTTCCTCTTAAAACAACTATTTTTATAAAACTTTTTCTGTTGTTGTTTTTCCTTTTAATTTCGTTTTTTTTTGTTAATTACTTTTCACTTTCGTCTGACCCCGAAAGAAACAATCTGATATTTGTAGTAAAAAGTATTTTTAACGATGCGTATTCTCCTAATCAGGCGAGACTTTTATTCTGGAATACATCCCTCGAAATATTTAAAGGTTATCCTTTTTTTGGGGTGGGAACAGATAATTGGTTCAGTTACTTTCCGTTCTACAACGGAAATATGTTTACGGATGAGAACATTAAGTATGTACCCGGATTAAATCCGCATAATGAGTATCTGCAGATTTTGAATGAAAACGGAATCTTTGGATTTACGGCTTTTTTCTCAATATCGGTTATATCCGTTATGCTGCTCATTAAAAAAAGCTTTAAACAAGTAAATTATCTTCCTTTCTTATTGGTGTTGATAAATATTTTAATATTATTTTTCTTTTCCTTTCCTCTTGATAACATTTCTGTGTTAATATTGTTTTTTACTGCGGTGGGATTTTCGTTTGCCGGCTTTCCCGTTCATGTTTTAAGTAAGAAAAAAATAAGCAGTATTTTCAGGAAAATACTTTCGTATAATGTAAAATTTAATTTTAAGGTTACATTGTCCGTTCTTTTACTTCTTGTGACGGCAGTTTTATTTTTTAATTTCACAAGATATCGTTATGAAAAAATCTATACTGAAGCGATGAAATTTAAGTTTTCATCGGATTATTCTTCAATGATTAGTCGTCTTGAAAATATTAATAATCTGATTTATCCTGTAGATCCAAATAAAACACCGTTGTCATATTATAACGGTACAGGTTATTATGTAAAAGGAAATTATGATACTGCATTGCTGAATTATCAGAACGCTTTGAAAATTGCTCCGTATAATCCTTCCATATTAAACAATGAGGCAGCAGCTTTATATAAAACAGGAAACACTTCAAAGGCTGTTGAAAAATATAATTTTATTATGGGGAAATTTCCTTATTTTATTGAACCTCAGATAAATCTTCTATCAATTTATACAAACACAAAAAAAGATTCATTGGCTCTGCAAATCATTGGAAATATAAATAATAAAATTAAAAATGGAATGATAAATCCATCGGCAATATCAAACTATAATATATTTAACCTGATTAAAGAATTTTATAAAGGAATTTAACTTATCATTAATATCTTCTTTTTTTATATTTGAAACTTTACCGAAAAATTATCAATTGGATATTCAAAAGAACAATAAAATAATAAGTGATCCCGATAACAAAGATTTTCGTTTAAAAAATTTTCTGTACTACGGGAGAACGGAAAAAAACAAAAAAATCACAAAAAACAGAAAAATTATGTCTTTAATTTTTATTCTTGGCGGTTTGTTAATTTTATTTGTTTTTTTTTTATTGGATCCTTCGGAGTATTATTATTATCCACCCTGTGTTTTTAAGGAATTGACCGGATATAATTGTCCGGGCTGCGGAGGAATGAGAAGTTTGCATTTGCTTCTTCATGGAAATTTTTTGGAAGCTTTCAGGTATAATTTTCTCATTATTTTATTGACACCATTTATTCTGTACTGGATTATATATGAAATTTTTTTGTTGTTTGATAAAAGATTGCCGGTTCCGAAATCACCGCTGATAATTACTATTGTCTTTTTGTTCATTATGTTATTATTCGGAATATTAAGAAATTTACCTTATGATTTTGCAAAAAATATTTCTCCTTATTAATTAATTTCATAATTGAATTATTTATGATATATCGTTAATTTTAATAAGTTTTTTAAAAATTAAAGAAGGGCGAATTATGGCAGAAAGCACAAGAAACATTAATATTACTCCCCAGGAGATTGAGTCCGGGAAAACTATGGCATTTGTGGCATATTTAATATTCTTCATACCCCTGCTTGTTGAAGATGCCAAAAAAAACAGATATGTGATGTTTCACACAGAACAAGCAATTGTACTTGCTATTTTTAACTTTATCTCTTTTATAGTTGCCTCTATAATTGGTGCTATAACCTGCGGTATAGGTTTTATTCTGTATATCCCCGGTATCGTGTTTTGGATAATGGGAATTATTAATGCGTTTGGTGGAAAAGTACAACCTCTTCCGTTAATTGGACAATTCGGCGAAAAATTCAATCTGGTAAAATAAAAACTGCACGACTTTAGTTTTGCATTTATATTATTTAGAACTTATGCGTTTTAAATAATTGTTTCATAATGTCAAATTACTCACCTTGCTAAAGTCAGAGCTTTAGAATATTTTTTACAGCGTAATTATAAATAGTCGTAAATTTTTTTGCGGTAATAAATATTTTTATATTTACGAATTTACTCCTTCAGTCGGAAAAAGAATTAGGTGCGTATATATATAATTTTTAATTTTTAAAGATGTTTGGATGATTTAATTAAAAAAAGTACAGTAACGAACTGCAAAAAATAAGCTCTTTTGAGAAATTCGATTATAATACCGTGAAATTGTCTTCTCTTTCACCGTATATTAAAAGGTTTATACAAACAGAATCTCCTGATATTAGAACCAAGGAGAAATTATTTTCTCTGATTGAAAAATCAATAATATTGAAAATTAATTACACACTTCGTCCAAACTGGACTTTATTGAATTTTTTATTCGGAGGTTATGATTCCAAGCCCGCAGAGGATGTAGTATCAAAACTCAAAATTTTTGATTATTATAAATATTATCTGGATAATATTCTTAATTATATTAATGATGTTGGCTTGGTGGTACTTACCCGTAAACGCACGGAAGAAATTCTTCTCGAAACTAATCAATTGCTGTATACAAAATTCGTAACAGACCTTACAAGTGTCAAAATAAAAAACTTCTTTCTTTATGTGTATTCTGTTAAGTCTGAAGATTCTTTTGAAATTACACTTGAGTCTGTTATTCCATACTTTTTTATCCGTCTTTTTCTTGAAGATAAAAAACCATACTTTCAGGATTTGATAGAAAAATTTAAAAATGCGGATGATTATAAAGATTCAGATGAATTAGATTTTAAAACTGTAATAAAAATTCTTCTTGGAAAATATGAATCCCTGGCAGGTACAAAACCCAGAACGGAAGAATTTGACACATATTCTGCCGACAGTCTTTATGTACTGAATATGCAGGGAAAAAAAAATGACAGAACTGAAGAAACTAAAAATATTTTCGAAGTTACCGTTCCGAAAACCGATATTGAAGAACATGATATGGGAATCAAAAACGGGCTGGTGGAATTATTCTCCAAAGAAGAACTTGATTTTATTATAAAAAAATTATTCAGAGCGGATAAAACTTTATTTAATGAGACCTTCCGAAAACTTTCTGCTATGAATCGCTGGGATGATGCAATGGATTTTCTGAAAAAATATTTTATTGAAAATAATATAAACATAAACAGGAAAAAAATAATTAAATTTGTAGATAAACTTAACGACTATTTTTTAAGTAAAGAAAGAGCGGAAAATTATTGACTTTAGTGCATTGGGGGTAGAAAAAATTTCCGGCTCGGTTTGTTGATTGTCTGAAAAATATAACTTGTTGAAGAAATCTGAATAAATATAAACTCGAAGAATATGAAATTTGTAGATTTTGCTGTAATAAAAATAAAATCGGGTGCAGGAGGAAACGGATGTGTGAGTTTTCGCAGGGAAAAATTTGTACCTCGCGGAGGTCCTAACGGCGGTGACGGCGGTGACGGCGGAAACATAGTCTTTCAGGCATCTTCTCATTTATCGACACTCCTGGATTTAAAATATAAAAAGTTTTATAACGCTCAAAGAGGTATGCATGGGCAGGGAGGAGATAAAAAGGGTAAAAACGGTAAAGATAAGGTCGTAACAGTACCTTGCGGAACCGTGATAAAAGATTTATTTACAAATGATATTCTTGCAGAACTCGTGTATGATGGCCAGAAAGAAATAATATTAAAAGGAGGAAAAGGCGGGAGAGGTAACACGCATTTTAAATCGGCTGTAAATCAAGCCCCGAGATATGCTGAAAAAGGAAAACCTGGCATTGAAAAAGAAATTATCGTTGAGTTAAAATTAATTGCTGATGTAGGGCTTGTAGGGTTGCCCAATGCCGGGAAATCTACTTTAATTTCTGTTATATCTTCTGCAAAACCCAAAATTGCCGACTATCCGTTTACTACTCTTACTCCGAACCTGGGAATTGTACGAAACAAACAGAGAAGAGATTTCAGTTCTTTTGTTGTTGCGGATATTCCCGGTCTGATTGAAGGTGCATCAAAGGGAAAAGGACTGGGAATTCAATTTTTACGGCATATTGAAAGGACAAAAATTCTTGTTTTTCTAGTAGATTCAACGAAATTATCGAATTCCGATAGTTTACTCGAAGATTATTATATATTGGAAAATGAGTTAAAGAAATATAATAGAATGCTACTGTCTAAACCGCAGATTTTATGTTTTACAAAGATTGATGCGATATCTGAAGAAACAAGGTTGAATATTAAAAGACTTAGAACAAAGAAAAACAAGGTTATGATATCGTCAATTACCGGAGAAAATTTATCGAAATTAATAAACATAATATTTAAAGAGTTAAGAAGGTGTTAATATGGTCTGCATGATATTTGCTGTGACGATTCTTAAAAGAATTCGTCGTTTCTTTTAGAAACAGTCAAAATGATTAAATTGAATATGTTAAACAAAAAATATATTTTGTATTTATAAATAATATCTAAAATGAAAAATAAATTATTAATAATAACAATATTATTTTCATCTGTAATGTGGTTATTGGTTTTTTCATCCTGCAAAAAAGAGGATGAACAAACTGTTATACCCGAACAGCAGAAGGAAATGTCACCCGATAAAGAAAAAGAACTCATGACAAGAATTGAGTTCCTTGAACAAAAATTAAGAGAATGTGAACAAAAAAGCGGGATTTCCGATACCAGTACAATTGAGTCTCCGGTGCATGATTCTGTAAAAGTGAAAGATACAACAAAAGTTAAAGATAAAAAAGAAAAGCTGAAAGAAAAAGAAAAAGAACTGAATAAAAGACTGGATAATCCCAAATCTGCAATCATGGATTATCTTGAGTACATTAAAAGGGGAGTAAGTGATGCTCCAAAGTTTGATGAAAATATGAAAAAAGCTAACGAAGTATGGGTTTCTAACTCGATTGATAATTTCAAAAAAAATTATAAAAACACTAAAAAGTTTACCGTGTTAAGCGAACCTGAAATAGTTTCTCAGAAAGGTGAAACCGCAAGTGTCAAGGTCAAAATAAAAAAGACCGATTTGATTAGCACTGACGGTAAAAATATTGAACAGGATACTGAAATGACAGTTACGTACAACCTTGTAGCGGATAAAAACGGTAAATGGAAAATTAAAAATAATGTTGTTCAAAAAAAATAAGGAGTAAATTAAGAATTTTTTTGCAGATAACTAAATTTCTAACTATTAAATATGAGTATATTAGCAAATAAAAAAACAAAACTTGTCGTTCAGGGAATTACAGGATCCGAAGGAACGTTTCATACAGGACAAATGATAGAGTATGGTACTAATGTTGTTGCAGGTGTAACGCCCGGAAAGGGCGGGACTTTTTTTCAGGATAAAGTCCCGATATTCAATACAGTAAAGGAAGCCGTTGAAAAAACAAAGGCTAATTCCTCTGTGATATTTGTGCCTTCTGCTTTCGCTGCTGATGCAATCATGGAGTCAGCGGAAGCAGGGATAAAATTAATAGTATGTATAACGGAAGGAATACCTGTTAATGCAATGTTGAAAGTATATAATTTGTTGAAAACAAAAAATAAAAAAGGCGATAAAGTAAGATTAATCGGACCGAACTGTCCGGGAATTATATCTCCGGAAGAATGTAAAATTGGAATTATGCCGGGATTTATACATATGAAGGGAAATGTCGGGGTAATATCAAGAAGTGGAACATTAACTTATGAGGCAGTAGACCAGTTAACAAAACTCGGAATAGGACAGACAACATGTATTGGTATAGGAGGAGACCCTATAATCGGTACAAAGTTTATCGATGCCGTGAAACTTTTTAATAAAGATAAGGAAACAAAAGCAATACTGATGATAGGTGAAATAGGAGGAAATGCAGAAGAAGAGGCAGCTTACTATATTAAAGAAAATGTTAAAAAACCAGTAGTTGCTTTTATTGCCGGAAAAACTGCACCTCCGGGCAGAAGAATGGGACATGCAGGTGCAATAATTTCAGGCGGAAAAGGAACAGCGGCGGAGAAACTCAAAGTCTTGAAAGAATGCGGAATTATTACAGTTGATTCTCCGGCTGATATCGGTATTACGGTCCAAATGGTTTTAAAAAACCTTAAAAAAGATAAATCTAAAAGCAAAAAATCACAAAAAAGTAGCAAAAAAGAGAAATTTCAATCCGGAAAGAAAATTAGAAGAAAGGAAAATAAAAAATTAAAAAGATCTATACAGAAAATCGCTTTAAACTTGAAATCGAAACAAATATAACAATTTTTAAAAATTGGAACTGACCATTATAAAAATTAATAACGCAAAATTTTACGGCTACCATGGAAACCATGAATATGAAAAAAAATTCGGTAATCAGTTTGAAGTTGATGTTGAAATGCACTGTGATCTGAAAGAATTGAATCACTCAGACAGACTGAGTAAAACAATAGATTATCTTTCTGTATATAACTTATTATTCGATATTTTCCATAATCAGAAATTTAATCTTTTGGAATCTATGAACTTGAAAATCTGCGAATCTATAATGGAAAATTATTCTCAGGTTAAAAAAGTGAAAGTGAGTGTCAGAAAGCCTAATGCACCGCTCGGTATTATAGATTCCGTGGAAGTGATTAATGAATTTGAACGAAATGCAGAATGAAGTATATCTGTCGCTCGGCTCCAACATAGGAGACAGAATGAAAAATCTTGAAAAAGCAATCGATGAAATTTCGCTGAATAATAAAATTATAAATCGTTCTAAAATTTACGAAACGGAACCATGGGGGGATATTACTAAAACACAATCAGGCGGTTTTTTTTTAAATATGGTATTGCATATAAAAACCGAATTATCACCTGAGGCTCTCCTGGTTTTTTTGAAATCCGTGGAAAAAAAACTTGGACGGGTGAAAACCGAAAAGTTGCTATCAAGAACAATAGATATAGATATTCTCTTTTTTGAAAACCGTATAATAAAGAAAAACGAACTTACGATTCCTCACCCGGAAATTCAAAACAGAAAGTTTGTACTTGTTCCGTTCTGTGACATCTCAGAATCATTTATCCATCCCGTTTCGGGACAAACTATCTGCGATTTATTAAAAACAACAAAAGATAAATGTTTTGTAAGATTATATAATTGATTTTTCTTATTGGAAAATAAAACAAAATATATAGCTATTGAAGGAGTAATAGGTGCCGGTAAGACGTCTCTCGCCAAAAAAATTGCCGAGAGATTAAACGCTAAACTGATTTTGGAAAACTTTGATGATAATCCTTTTCTTGATAAATTCTATCAGAATCCTTCATACTATGCCTTTCAGACTCAAATCTATTTTTT